>JBKQQE010000462.1:0-6347 GCA_052326245.1 Xanthobacteraceae bacterium
TTTCGATTTGTACACTCGTACAAAGGATATGGTCTTGTCAACGATTCACACCGCGGTGTTCCGTGCTGCCGCGTCGGCGTCCCGTCTGACCGTGCTGACTTCATAAAAGAACTTGTGCCCGGAAAGATAGCCCGTCGGCGGGCCTGATCCACGGTTCGCCGTCAATTCGACCGGCGCGGGCGTGGAACCGCGAGGCCTGCGGCGGCCAGTCGGGGCCTAAGCAGCGGTCGTTCGCGCGGCCGACGGGGCGCGCGCATGGAGCAACTCCCGAATCGCGGCGGCGGGCACCGCCGGGCTGATCAGGAAACCCTGCATTTCGGTGCAGCCCAGCCGGCGCAGCAGATCCCGCTGATTCCGGGTTTCGACGCCTTCCGCGGTGGTGGTCATGCTGCGGGCGCCGGCGATGTTGACCACGGCCTGCACGATCGACGACGACCCGGTCGGCTCGGCCAGATCCTTGACGAAGCTGCGGTCGATCTTGATCTTGTCGAACGGAAAGCGCTGCAGGTAACTCAGCGACGAATAGCCGGTGCCGAAATCGTCCAGCGCGATACGTACGCCCATGTCGCGGAGCTGGTGCAGGGTCTCGAGCGCGGCGGCGTCATCGCCGATGACGACGGCCTCGGTAATCTCAAGCTCCAGCCTGTTCGCAGGCAGCCCAGAATGCGCCAGCGCCGCGGCAACCTTCAGCGCCAGGGTCTGCGGCTCAAACTGCACCGGCGAGACGTTGACCGCCAGGCGAACGTGGCTTGGCCAGGTCGCCGCCTCCGTGCAGGCGGTGGCGATCACCCATTCGCCAAGTTCGTTGATGAGCCCGGTATCTTCCGCCACCGGGATGAATTCCGCCGGCGATACCATTCCCCGCACCGGATGGCGCCAACGCAGCAGGGCTTCGCAGCCCGACACCTGGTCGCTCGCGAGGTTGACGAGCGGCTGATAGTGCACCTCGAACTCGCCGCGCACGATGGCCTGGCGCAGATCCTGCTCCAACTCGCGCCGGGCCTTCGCGCTCGCGTCCATGGCGGGCTCGAAGAACCGGAAGGCGCGGCGTCCGTCAGCCTTGGCGGCATACATCGCGAGATCGGCATGTTTGATGAGCTGGTCGATATCCGTGCCGTCCTGGGGCGCCAGCGCGATGCCGATGCTTGCATCCGTCAGCAGGTGATGACTGAGGCATTGATGCGGCTGCCGGATCGAGTGATGGAGCCGATCGACGACGGCGGTAATCTGCGCCAGGTCACGCGCGCTGGTCAGGATGATCGCGAATTCATCGCCGCCGAGCCGGGCCACGAAGTCGTCGCCGCCAACGCAGCGCCGCAGCTGGATGCCGATCGCTCTGAGCAGTTCGTCGCCGACCTGATGGCCGAGCGAGTCGTTGATGCCCTTGAATTCGTCAATGTCGATATAGACCAGCGCGAATCCGCTTCCGTCCTTCGCCTTTGCCAGCATCTGCTCGAGATGGTCGCGAAACAGCACCCGGTTTGGCAGGTCGGTGAGCGCATCGAAATGCGCGAGATGAGCGATCTTTTCCTCCGCGCGCCGCCGCTCGGTGACGTCTTCGAGGGTCGCAACCCACCCTCCCCCGGGCAACGGCTTGTTGACGATCTGGATGGCGCGACCGTGCTCGGTCTCGAGAATCTTGTGCGTCGTCGTGCCCTGGGCAACGTGGTACAGAACCGTTGAACAAAATTCGTCGACATTGCCCCCGAATGATCCGGTCTCCTGGCGGTGGCGCATCACGTCACGGAAGTGGCATCCCGGCTTCACGACGTCCGGCGACAGGCCGTACATCTCGATGTAGCGGCGGTTCGTGAACACGACACGGGCCGATCCATCGTAGAGCACGAGGCCCTGGGTCATGTTGTTGATGGCGGTGTCGAGCTGACGGCGCGCCGAATCGTATTGGCGGATGAGCTCGCGTACAATCAGTAGCAGAACGCCGGCGATGACCAGGCCGACGAGCGCGGCAACGGTGATCAGAAAATTCCGCAGTTCCTTCCAGTCGGCCAGTGCCGCATCGACCGTGGTCGACACAGCGACCGCGATCGGAAAATGGCTGAGCCGCCGCGCCGCGGCGAGCCGCTGCTCGCCGTCGACCATGCTTGCGAATCTCAGGACACCCTGATCCGCCCGCGACAGAACCTTTTGCTGGAGCGCGCCTTCGCGAAAGCTGCGCCCGACCATGGACTCGACATGCGGGAAACGCGCCAGCAGGACGCCGTCGCGGTCAAGCAGGGCGATCGTCGCCGCCTCGCCGAGCGTAACCGACTGGAAGAAGCCTTCGATGGTTTCGGGAGACATGCCACGGCTGACGATGCCGAGAAGCTGGCCGTCGGGTCCGGTGATTTTCCGCGCCAGCACCGTGCTCCATGCCCCGTTCAGCCGGCTGCGCACCAATTCGACGGCCAGGTCGCCGGTCTCGGCGCTCGACTTGAGCGACAGGAAGAACGCCCGGTCCGCAACGTTGAGGTCTTGAACCGGCCAGCTCTCGGACGAATTGATCAGCGTTCCATCGGCATCGAACAGGTTGACGCCGGCGACGTCCGCAGTGCCCACGACCTTGGCCGACAGCACCTCGTGGGCGGCACGCGTCGCCATCTCGCGCCTGAACTCCTGCGGTGTCGAATAGCCGGCTTGTCGTGCCTGCGCGGCGACATCGCCGAGGACCGTGACGAAGTCGCTGAAGCGCTCGTCGAAATGGCGCGCCAGGAGCAGACTGGTATTGGAGAGTTCCCGCTCGGTGCTTCGCAGCGCCCGCTCGCGGAAATTGGAGATCATCGCCGCGGTCCCGCCGGCGATCATGATGACGAGCACGATGCCGCAGACAATGAGCGCATCGATCGGCCCGCGGCGGCGCAGCGGCATATTGCGGTAGACGGAATCGCGCGCCGCAGCCGGCGCTCGGCCGCTGTCCGGATCCCCGAAACCGCCAAATGACCACTTGTACATAAGCCGCACCCTCAACGCAGGATAGTGCCGGGGCATTGCCCACTCGTTAGGATTGTCGGTTATCGGATGATTAACAATGATGGAACTTTGGTATTAGTTCTACTGGCAGCAGCAAGACTCCGCAGCATCCACCGAGATCGTGGACGCCACCTGGACGAACCATGTTTGCAACCAGAGGTTCCCCTCAACCACACGGCTGCACCGCGCAAGCAACATCCAGGATCAGACCCGCTCGATGACGATGGCGGGCGCCATTCCTCCCGCCGCGCACATCGTCACCAGGCCCCGGTGCAGGTCGCGCCGCTCCAGTTCGTCGAGAATCGTTCCGATCAGGATCGCGCCGGTGGCGCCGATCGGATGGCCGAGCGCGATCGAGCCGCCGTTGACGTTGACCTTGTCGCGGTCGAGATCGAGGTCGCGCATGAATTTTTCCGCGACCACCGCGAAGGCCTCATTGATCTCGAACAGATCGATGTCGCCGAGCGCGAGGCCGGCCTTCGCCAGCACCTTGCGCGCGGCGGGGACCGGGGCATTGAGCATCAGGGTCGGCGAATCGCCCATATTGGCCATCGCAACGATGCGGGCGCGCGGCTTCAGGCCGTGCGCCTTGGCGTAGTTCGGCGACGCCAGCAGCAGCGCGGCTGAACCGTCGACGACGCCGGACGAATTGCCGGCGTGATGGATGAAGTTGATGTCGAGGTCGGGGTACTTTTGCAAAATGAGGTTGCGGTAGGTGGTGCCGTTTTCGTCCAGCGGGTAGTCGGCCAGCGCCGTGAAAGCCGGCTTCAGGCCGGCGAGCCCTTCCAACGTGGTCTGCGGTCGCGGATATTCCTCGCGGTCGAGCGCAAGACTGCCGTCCTCGCGGTAGACCGGGACGAGGCTCCTGGCGAAATAGCCATTCGACACCGCGTGGGCCGCGCGGCGCTGGCTGTCGAGCGCCAGTCGATCGACGTCCTGCCGCGAAATGCCTTCGATGGTGGCGACCGCGTCGGCGCATACGCCCTGATGCGACTGCGGATGCAGCGCGCGCAGATGCAGATTGCCGGCATCCATCATCAGCGGCCCCTCGCCGCGGCGCCCCTCCATCGACATCATCTCGGTGCCGCCGGCGACGACCAGATCCTCGCTGCCGGACATGATCGATGCCGCGGCCAGATTGACCGCCGTGATGCCCGAGCCGCAAAATCGATCGAGCGTGACGCCGCTCGCGCGTTCGTCATAGCCCGCATCCAGCGCCGACATCCGGCCGAGATCGCCGCTCTGCGGGCCGCGCTGGGAACTGGTCCCCCAGATGATATCGTCGACCTCGGCGGTGTCGATGCCGGTGCGATCGGCCAGCGCCCGCAGCACGGTCGCGCCCAGCCGCTGCGGATGGATTCCGGAAAGCGCGCCCTTGCCGGCCTTGCCGATGCCGCGCGGCGTCCTGCAGGCATCGATGATCAACGCGTCGACCATTATTCGTCCCTCCCGAGTCCGGTTTCCGCCTCGCGGCGGTGCAATCCGATTGTTCGGCCACCGTATTCCGGATTCTCAAGCATGAGAACCTGTCGTGCCGCGCATCTCGGTTGCGTCGGTGAACACAGGCGGCCGCTTCGCCAGTCGTGCCGCGACGGCTTGTCGATGATTGACGCCCTGCACCAGCGCGTCGCGCGCGGTGGATTCGGCCAGCAGGCATTCGGCCATGCCCGCATCGGAAATGTTGTTGAACAGGCGCTTCGCGGCCCGGACGGCATCCGGACTCTTGGCGGCAATGACACGGGCCTGCGCCAGCGCGGCGTCGCGCGGCGCATCGCTCACCCGCGTCGCAAAGCCATAGTCCAGCGCTTCCCGGGCCGAAAAGACCCGGCCGGTGTAGCAAAGCTCGCGAACCACATCATCGCGCGCAAGCAGCCGCATCAGCGCCGTCCCGGCCATGTCGGGAACCAGCCCCCACTCGACCTCCATCACCGACAGCCGCGTTTCGGGATCCAGGTAGCGAATATCCGCCCCCAGCGACAATTGAAAGCCGGCGCCGAAAGCGACGCCGTGGACCGCCGCGATCACCGGCACCGGCAGGTCCCGCCAGACCAGGACGGCCCGCTGCGGGCCGTTGGCGATGCCATGGGTCCGCGGTGAGAGCGGCCGCGGCGCAGCATCGCCGTCGCTGAACCGTCTCATGTCGATCCCCGCGCAGAAGGCACGTCCTTCTCCCGAGAGCACGACGGCGCGGACGTCCGGCCGCGATCTCAGCCGTTCGCCGACGTCGATCAACGCGCCGAACATCAGCGGATCGATCGCATTCATCTTCTCCGGACGTGACAGCCGCACGTCGGCGACGCCGTCGGCGATCTGCACGCTGACGCGGTCAATTTCCGGGGCGGATTCGGTCATCTGCGGCTCTCAATTATGATCGGGTCGAAGCGCGGCGGCGGTTCAATACCGGCGCTCAGATCCCGCGGCTGATGATTTCCTTCATGATCTCGTTGGTGCCGCCATAGATGCGCTGGGCGCGCGCGTCCACGAAGGCGCGCCCGATCGGGTAGTCGCGCATGTAGCCGTACCCGCCATGGAGCTGCAGACACTCGTCGATCACCTTGCACTGCAGATCGGTGGTCCAGTACTTGGCCATCGCCGCCGTCTCGACATCCAGCTTCGCTTCGAGCAGCAAGCCGATGCATTGGTCGACGAAGACCCTGGCGATCTGGATCTCGGTCTTGAGCTCGGCGAGCTTGAACTGCGTGTGCTGGAATGCTCCGATCGGCTTGCCGAACGCTTGCCGGTCCTTCGAATAGTCGACCGTCCACCGCAACGCGGCTTCGCAAGCCGCCACGGCCACGATCGCGAGCTGCAGCCGCTCCCAGGGCAGTTCCCGCATCATCAGCTTGAACCCCTGCCCCTCGCCGCCGAGCAGGTTGTCGGCAGGGATCGTCACATTGTCGAAGAACAATTCCGACGTATCGGCCGAATGCAGGCCGATCTTTTCCAGGTTGCGCCCCTTGCTGTAGCCGGCGCGTTCCCGCTCCACCACAAACAGCGAAATTCCCTTCGCGCCCTCGCTCTGGTCGGTCTTGGCGGCCACAATGGTCAGATCGGTGTGCTGACCGTTGCTGATGAAGGTCTTCTGACCATTGAGGACATAGGTGTCGCCGTCGCGGCGGGCGAAGGTCCGCATGCGTTGCAGGTCGGAGCCCGCCCCCGGCTCGGTCATCGCGAGAGCCCCGATCCGCTCGCCGCTGATCAGGGCGGGGAGCCATCGCGCCTGCTGCGCCGCGGTGCCGTACTTCACCAGATAGGGCGTGACGATTTCCGAGTGCATGGCGAAATTGAGCGCCATTCCGATCAGGCCGAGATCCGACAACTCCTCGAGCATCACCACGGCTGTCAGTTTGTCGGCGCCGAGGCCGCCGCATTGCTCGGGC
>JBKQQE010000463.1:0-3722 GCA_052326245.1 Xanthobacteraceae bacterium
TTCAATCCCTTCTTCCACAAGATTGACGAAACGCTCGGTGAACCGGACGTCGAGACGGACCTCCGGATGGCTCCTGATATATTCGGCGATGATCGGTATCAGATAGTGCCGACCGAACGACGACGGCGCGCTCACGCGCAGCGTTCCCGTGGGCCGCGGCGACACTTCTTCCACACTCGCTCGCGCCAGGTCGAAATTTTCGAGGATCTGGCGCGCCAGATCGTAGATGCGCAGCGCCTCAGGGGTCGGCCGCAGCTTGCGCGTCGTCCGCAGAAACAACTGCGCTCCGAATTCGCCTTCGAGCAGCGCAATCCGCTTGCTGACGGCAGGCTGGCCAATTCCGAGTTCTTTTGCGGCGGCCGAGAAGCTGCCGCCTTCCAGCGCGCGAACGAAGGCGCGAAAACAGTCGATTCGGTCCATCTTTAATTCCAGATAGGAATATATGATATCCTACCCATTCCGTAGTCGCCCTACAAGCGGTGGGCTAGCGTGATCCTCATACAAATAAAAGAGCCGTCAGGGTCTCTGGCTACCAAGGGAGAGAAACGTGACACGTCACATCGGAATCGTTGGCGCCGGGATCGCCGGCCTGCATCTGGCGCTCTACCTGCAGAAGCATGGCGTCGATGCCACCCTCGTCACTGACCGCGCGCCGGAGGAGTATCGGGGCCTGCGGCTTTTCAACACCGTCGCGCACCATCACGTGACCATCGCGCGCGAGGACTATCTCGGTGTCAATCACTGGCGGGATCCGAAGGATCACTATTACTATCACGATCATTTCTTCAACTTCCCCGAACCGCTCAGCTTCCGCGGCACCTTCTCCAAGCCGAGCCGCGCTGTCGACTATCGGATCTACCTGCCGACCCTGATGGAGGACTTCCTGCGCCGCGGCGGCAAGATCGAGTATCGCCGGATCGCGGACAGCGACATCCGTCCGCTGGCGGATCGGTTCGACCTGCTCGTGGTTGCAACCGGCAAGGGGCCGCTCGGCCAGCTCTTTGCCTACAGACCGGAACACACACCGTATTCGCAGCCGCAGCGGCGACTCTGCGTCGGCCTCTACACCGGCGTGCGTCAGCCCGACCCGATGAATGTGACGCTGTCGGTGTCCCCCGGGCACGGCGAGATGATCGTGATCCCCACCATCACTTTCGACGGTGTCGCGAATGCGCTTCTGATGGAGAACGTCCCCGGCGGCGACATGGAGGAGCTTGCGACGCTAGGCTATGAAGACAATCCGAAGCATTTTCTGCGTGTCATTCTCGACAAGCTGGAAAAGCATCACCCCACGACCTATGACCGGATCGATACCGCGCGTTTCGATCTCGCGCAGCCGCTGGATCTCCTGCAGGGCGGCGTGGTGCCGACGGTGCGCAACACCGTCGTGGAATTCGACGGCGGCAAATGCGCGATCGCGCTTGGTGACGTCCATTCGGTGGTCGATCCGATGATGGGTCAGGGCGCCAACGTCGCCTCTTACGCGGCCTTCGTGCTCGGCGAGGAGATCGTTCATTCCGACGTTCTCGATGCGCGCTTCTGCGAGAAAGTGGATCTCAAGCGGCAGGACCGCGTGCTGGCGGCGTCCCGCTGGACCAATCTGATGCTGCAGCCGCCGTCGGAAGCGCTCGGGATGCTGATCGGCGCCATGAGCCAGAATCCCGTGCTGGCCGACGAATTCACCGAGAACTTCAACTATCCCGATCACCAGTGGGACCGTGTCTCTTCGCCCGAACGAATCCATGCGTGGCTCGGCCGCGCGTCGGCCCCGCAACAACCAATCCGGGCAACAGCGTGAGCAAGCCGATGCATTGCCTGACCGTCACCTATCCCGCGCCAAAGGATGCAGCCCAATTCAAGGCCTACTACGAGGGAACGCACTTGCCGTTGGCGAAGCAGTTCCCTGGGCTGAAATCCTGCTCCTTTGCCTATCCGGAACCGCTTGGGCCGGGGCCGGCTCCTTTCTGCATCTTCCAGGCTTGGTTCGACGATGGCGCCGCAATGCTTGCCGCGCTGCAGTCCGAGATTGGGCAGAGGGTCGTGGCCGACGTGCCGAATTTCGCGTCGGCTGGCGCGACCGTCTTCCATTTTCCGGTCGGGGGGTGAGATGCAGCGCGCCAACCCGGTCGCCTTTCGCCAGGCGGCATCGCGGTTCGTGACCGGGGTGACGGTGCTGACGGCGCTCGACAGGCACGGAAATGTCTGCGGCATGACGGCGAACAGCTTCGTTACCGTCAGCCTCTCGCCCCCGACGGTTCTGGTTTCGGTGATGCCGGGACGGATGCACGAGGCAATTGCCGGGAGGGGCCGCTATGGTGTCAACGTGCTGCCCCAAGGCGGTCGCGAACTATCGACCTATTTCTCCGGCCGCTCGGTCGCTGACACCAATCCCGACTACGACCTGCTCGAGGGTCTGCCACGGCTGTCGGGCTGCGTCGCGTTCTTTGCCTGCGAGGTGGTCCAGACCGTCGACGTCAGCGACCACACGCTCTTCATCGCCGAGGTGTCGAACTGCGACTACTGCGACAACATCCCGCTGGTGTTCTTTTCCAGCCGATACCACCTGGGTCCTGGCGCGCCCTTCGAGCGCTGACGGCTCGCCTTCTTCCGCGCCGCTGGTGTTTGGGGCGACCTGCAGGGTTCGATCTCTGTCGCTGGATCGAGACCGGCGGAGCTGAGCGGCGGTATCTTGCGATGCAGCATCGCGGCTGATCTCGCCTCCGCGCGACGGCTCCCGATTGTGTTGCCAACGCCCCCAAGCTACGGTTGCTCAACCCCTTGCAACCACCAGCGGGAATGCCTCGGCCGAACCATGACTGGCAGGCGGATCTTCAGGGCGAGCGAGACCCACGGCGTGCTGCAGCGTGTCCGTGCCGACATCGCCGCGACCAGCGACGGGTTGGGCTGGTCGTCGACCTTCGCGTCGGTGCAGCGCGAGCGGCCGTTCGAGGCCACCTTCGGCGGCGTGTCCGATTGCCTGATGGTGCTGCATCGCAGCGGTCCGGTCGACGTCACGTTCAGGAGCGACGGCCGTTCGGTGATGCGGCGGTTGCCGCGCGGCGGCATCTTCTTCCTGCCGGCCGGGCACGCCTGCGACGTGGCGCTGCAGGGCAATCTCGACACCACGCACATCTACCTGCGCGCCGAGCTGTTCGCCAGCGAAGACGGCGAGGACGCGGCGCGGCCGGCGCAGCTGTCGCCACGGTTCGGCGACCCCGACACCATTCTCGAGCACCTGGCGCTGGCGATCGGGGAGGCGGTCAGCAACGGTCTGCCGCGGTCGTCGCTGCTGGTGGATCCGATCGCCCGCGCCATGGCGAGCCGCTTCGTCGCGCTCGATCGCGGTACCGGGCCGGAGGCCGCGCGGGCCCGGCCGGCGAGCCAGCTATCCATGCGACAGCTGCGGCGGATCCGGGATTTCGTCGAGGGCAACCTCGATACCGACATCCGCCTCGGCGCCATGGCCAGGGCCTGCGGACTCAGCACCGAATATTTCGTCAAGGTGTTCAAGAATTCGGTCGGCGTTTCGCCCTATCAATACGTCATCGGCTTGCGGGTGGAACGGGCGAGGGCGCTGCTGGGCGACGTCAGCCTGAGCCTGTCGGAGATCGCGCTGCAATGCGGGTTCTCGCACCAGGAACACATGACCCGGATGTTCCGCCGCTTCACCGGCCAGCCCCCCGGGCGCTACCGCCGCAACTGCCACTGACTTAAAGGCCCAT
>JBKQQE010000464.1:0-20499 GCA_052326245.1 Xanthobacteraceae bacterium
CGCACCGTGCTGATCGAGGACGGCATCCTCGTCGGCTACATGCAGGACCGCCAGAACGCGCGGCTGATGGGCATGAAGCCGACCGGCAACGGCCGCCGCGAGAGCTATGCCCATGTCCCGATGCCGCGCATGACCAACACCTACATGCTGGCCGGCGGGCACGATCCGGCGGAAATCCTGGCTTCGGTCAAGAACGGGATCTTCGCCGCCAATTTCGGCGGCGGACAGGTCGACATCACGTCGGGCAAATATGTGTTCCAGTGCACCGAAGCCTACCGGATCGAGAACGGCAAGGTGGGCGCGCCGGTGAAGGGCGCGATGCTGATCGGCAACGGCCCCACCGACCTGCATCGTATCGCGATGGTCGGCAACGACCTCGAACTCGACGCCGGCATCGGCACCTGCGGCAAGAACGGCCAGGGCGTGCCGGTCGGCGTCGGCCAGCCGACCCTGCGCATGGACCGCATCACGGTCGGAGGCACCGGGGCATGAACGCGACGATGCAGACGTCCTGGAGAACCAGGCTGGCGCAGGCCGCGCGCGAGTGGGGTGGCGCGCTGGCGCAGATGGCGGCGGTGTTCCTGCTGGTGATGGCGGCGAAGGCCGCGCTGGCCGAGCCGTTCTATGTCCCGTCGGGCTCGATGGAGCCGACGCTGATGATCGGCGACGCGCTGCTCGCCAGCAAGTTTCCTTACGGCTACAGCGCCGCGTCGGTGCCCTTGAACATCGCGCTGCCGCCGACAGCGCGGCTGCTCGGGGCGCTGCCCGAAAGGGGCGATGTGGTGGTGTTCCGCTGGCCCGGCGATCGCTCGCAGGTCTGGGTCAAGCGCGTGGTCGGGCTGCCCGGCGACCGCATCCAGATGCGCAACGGTCAGCTCTTCATCAACGGCGTCGGCGCCGCACTGCGCGCCGACGGCGTGGGCCGCGCCGAAAACGAGGATGGATCGGACGCTCCCGCCGAACGCTACGTGGAGAGCCTTCCGGGCGGGCATGCGCATCCGGTCTTCAAGCTGCGCGCCCATGGCTTCCTCGACAACACCGCCGAAGTCACGGTGCCGCCGGATCACCTGTTCGTGCTCGGCGACAACCGCGACAATTCGGCCGACAGCCGCGTGCCGGTGGCGGACGGCGGCGTCGGGCTGTTGCCGACCGACAATCTGGTGGGACGCGTCGAGGCGGTGCTGGGGTCGTATGATCTCGGGGTCGCCCGCCGCCCGGTTTCGACGGGCTGGCTCTCCGGCCTGCGCCTGGGGCGCTTCATGACCAGCGTGAACTGACGCTCAGCGTCATTCCGTCAGTATCTCGACGCCCATTTCTCGATGGCCTCATGGTTCGAGACGGCGCAAACGCGCCTCCTCACCATGAGGAGAGAATTCCGCAATGGCGCGCCTCAGCGCACCACGCCGGAAGTGAAGCCGGGCTTGCGATGGGGCGGCTTGATCTGGTTTTTCAGGAAGCACCGCGCCTCCTTGCCGATATATCCCGGGCGCGCATAGGTCCAGGCGCGGCACTTGCCGTCGGCCTCGCAGGCCTCCTTGCACTTTTCCTCGCTGTCGGTCGGCTTCAGATCGACGCTGCGATAGTCGCCGCCATTGCGATCCGTCGACATCTCGATCGCGCCGGTGCGCTTTTCGACCACGCCGGCGCCGCGGACCCCGGACACGCAGCAGGTGCTGCCAATCCGCGGCGGAACGCTGGACTTGAGCACACACATGGCCTCCGGCGCGGCGGTGGTCGGATAGCTGAAGCTCCAGGCGCGGCAGCGACGGTCGTGTTCGCATTGCAGGGAGCAGTCGACCGGATCGCCGGATGCCACCGGTGCGCGCAGGTAGTCGCCGCCGGGACGGTCGAAATTGACCTGAGCCTCGGCCGCGCGCGGCAATGCCAGGATCAGCAGCAGTGTGGCGAGCAAGCCGACCAGCCGCCGCGCGTGCGCGCCAGCGTGTCCGGCCATCGATGACCGTGCGTGTGAGCGACTGGCTCGGACCATCCCGGTCAACTTTCAGAGATGACAGACCAACAACCGACCCGGAGCTCCGGCCAGCCAACCGTCGCCGCTGCGCACGCCCGGAACCAACGGGCACGCACAGGGGCGACGGTTGCGCCCATTAAGACGCCGGCATTCTGTACGGCAGATGAACAGCAGGCGTCGCCGCGGCGCGATCGCGACGGATCACGCCAGGTTGCGCCGGATTGCGCCCTAGAACGCGAACTCGTCATAGGCGGGCTCGACCGAACCGCCCCACCCGCCGTGAAATTTCTGCAACATGTCCTCGGCCGGGGTCCGGCCGGCGTCGATGATGCGGTCCAGCGGCTCGAGGTAGCGCGCCTCGTCGCGGCCAAACTGGTCGATGCGGGCGCGCCGGCGCAGACCGGCATGCGCCAGCTTGACGCAGTCCTTGGCGATTTCGAACAGGTACCGGTTGCCGATCTTCGCCTTGAGGCCGAGCCGCGTGGCATCGTCGCGCAGCGCCTGGCGCTCGGGCGCGGTCCAGTTGCGGGCGATGTCCCAGGCGGCCTGCAGGCTTTCGTCGTCGTAAAGCAGCCCGACCCAGAACGCCGACAGCGCCGGAATGCGGTGCCAGGGCGCGCCGTCTGCTCCGCGCATCTCGAGGTAGCGCTTCAGCCGCACCTCCGGAAAAATCGTCGACAGGTGATTGGCCCAGTCCGACAGCGTCGGCCGCTCGCCGGGAACCAGCGCATTGCGGCCCTCGAAGAAGTCGCGGAACGACGATCCCGCCACGTCGATGTAGCGGTCGCCGCGCTTGATGAAATACATCGGCACGTCGAGCGCATAGTCGACCCAGCGCTCGAAGCCCATGCCGTCCTCGAACGCCCAGGGCAGCATGCCGGCGCGGGCATTGTCGGTGTCGCGCCAGATTTCCGAGCGGAACGAGAGAAAGCCGTTGGGCTTGCCTTCGGTGAACGGCGAGTTGGCGAACAGCGCGGTCGCCACCGGCTGCAACGCCACCGAGGTCCGCAGCTTCAGGACCATGTCGGCTTCCGACGAGAAATCCAGATTGGTCTGCACCGTGCAGGTGCGGTACATCATGTCGAGACCGAGCTTGCCGACCTTCGGCATGTAGCGTGTCATGATCTGGTAGCGCCCTTTCGGCATCACCGGAATTTCGGCGCGCGACCACGACGGGGTCATGCCGAGCCCGAGAAAGCCGATGCCGAGCGGGGTGGCGATCTCGCGCACCTGGGCGAGATGGGCCATCACCTCGGTGGCGGTCTGGTGCACGGTCTCGACCGGCGCGCCCGACAATTCGAACTGACCGCCGGGCTCGAGCGAAATCGCCCCGCCGCCGGTGACGTCGAGCAGGCCGATGATGTTGCCCTGCTCCAGGATCGGTTCCCAGCCGAGCAGGATCTGCATCCCCTCCAGCAGCGCGCCGATGCCGCGCGGCCCGGCATAGGGCACCGGGTGGTGTCCTTCCAGGGTGAACGGCGTCTTTTCATGCTCGGTGCCGATGCGGAAGTCCCGCTTCGGTTTCACCCCCGCCTCGAGCCACCCGACGAGTTCATCGCGCGTGGTGAGCGGCGTCATATCGATCTGGTCACGCGCCATGCAAGGTCCGGGAGAAAGCCGCACAGGATTGATTCACGCGCGGGCGGGAACAGGGACCGCTACCTGCGGTAGCGACGAAAGGTAAAGGGATCGTCATCGCGCCGGCGCGGCGTCTTTGCCGAACGGCGACGCCTCGTCGCACGCGCAACCCAGCCGGTCGAGCAGCCCGCACAGCTTGACGGCGTCGCCGTCCGACAGCTTCGAGCCGATGTGCCGCTCGATCGCCGCCGCGTAGGCGCCCCACATCTTCTTCTGCAGCTCGCGACCGGCCTCGGTGATCTCGACGAACTGGCCGCGCTTGTCGATCTTGCACTCGCGCCGCACCGCCAGGCCCTCGTCGACCAGGCGCTCGATCAGCCGCGAGGTCGAATATTGCGGGATCAGCATATGCCGTTCCAGTTCGACCGGGCGCAGCTCGCCGCGCGGCGCGCGCGACAATTCGAGCAGCGCGTCGTACCATGCCAGCGGCGGAAAGCCGGCCTTTTTCAGGTCGTTCTCGACGGCGTCGAGCACGCGGCTCTGGATCCGCATCAACCGGATCCAGGCGGCGGTCGCCTCGCTCGATGGTCTGCGCTTCATGGCCTTGTCATACTACCCTTCGGACCCACTATACGCCAATGAATGCATCTGCATCAACATTGACAAATTGATGCACTTGCATATAACTACGCCGCAAGCGGCGAACCAGCCGCACCACGGAGGAGGCCCTCATGAAACTTTATTACGCGCCGGGAGCGTGCTCGCTGTCCCCGCATATCGCCTTGAAGGAAGCCGGGATTCCCCACGAACTGGTCAAGGTCGACCTCAGGGCCAAGAAGCTGGCCAACGGCGACGACTATGCCAAGGTCAACCCCAAGGGGCAGGTTCCGGCGCTGGAGCTGGACAACGGCGAACTGGTCACCGAGGGGCCGGTGATCGTGCAGATGATCGCCGACCTGGTGCCGGCGTCGAAGCTGGCGCCTGCCAGCGGCACCCCGGAACGCTACAAGCTGCAGGAGTGGCTGAATTTCATCGGCAGCGAAGTGCACAAATCGTTCGGACCGCTGTTCGCGCCGGCTCTCGCCGACGATGCCAAGGCCTTCTTCCGCAACCGTGTGATCGGCAAGCTCGGCTATATCGACAGCAAGCTCGCGGACCGCGACTACCTGATGGGCTCGCAATTCACGGTCGCCGACGGCTACCTCTACACCATGCTGCGCTGGGCCGACGGCATGAAGATCGATCTGTCGGCCATGAAGAACCTGATGGCCTACAAGGAGCGCGTCGCGGCGCGCCCCAACGTGCAGGCGGCGCTGAAGGCCGACGCGGCGTAAGGCTCCGGAATCTCGACGCCAGTTCCTCATCCTGAGGAGCAACCTTCGGGATTTCGGGTTTGCGCGTTGCAAGCGCGCGCCGGAATGACGCCGGAATAAAAAAAGACCGGATCGACGATCCGGCCTTCTTTTTTTTACGTCACGCGGCGGCTCAGGCCGCGGTCTTCTTTGGCGGGAACCGGCCGTAGAAGGTCTCGCCCTTGGCCGCCATCTCGACCAGCAGCTTCGGCGGCGTGAAGCGCGAGCCGTATTTCGCCTCGAGCTTGTGGCACAGCTCGACGAACTTCTTGGTGCCCATGAAGTCGATATACGACAGCGTGCCGCCGGTGAACGGCGCGAAGCCGAAGCCGAGGATCGAGCCGACATCGGCCTCGCGCGGATCGGTGATGACGTGGTCCTCCACCGTGCGCGCGGCCTCGACCGCCTGCACCACCAGGAAGCGCTGCTTCAGCTCCTCGACGTCGAGCGTGTCGGGATCGAGCTGCTTGGGCTGCAGCGCGCCTATGCCGGACCACAGCCGCTTCTGGCCCTTGCCCTTCTCCGGATACTCGTAGAAGCCCTTGCCGTTCTTGCGGCCGAAGCGGCCCTCTTTTTCCACCATCTCGACCAACAGCTTCTTCTGCGCCTGATCGATGGCGTTGGCGCCCAGGTCGGCCTCGGTGGCCTTCATGATCTTGAGCACGAGATCGAGCGCGACCTCGTCGCTGAGCGACAGCGGTCCGACCGGCATGCCCGCCATCTTGGCGGTGTTCTCGATCATCGCCGGCGGCACGCCCTCCATCAGCATCTCGAGGCCTTCGGCGGTGAAACGCAGCACGCAGCGGTTGGCGAAGAAGCCGCGCGAGTCGTTGACGACGATCGGCGTCTTGCTGATCTGGCGCACATAGTCGAGCGCGGTGGCGAGCGCCACGTCGCCGGTCTCGGTGCCGACGATGATCTCGACCAGCATCATCTTCTCGACCGGCGAGAAGAAATGGATGCCGATGAAGCGCGACTTGTCCTTGAACTCCTCGGCCAGCGAGTTGATCGGCAGCGTCGAGGTGTTGGAGGCGAAGATGGCGCCGGGCTTCAGCAGCGGCTGCGCCTTGGCATAGGTCTCGGCCTTGACCTTGCGGTCCTCGTACACCGCCTCGATGACCAGGTCGCAATCCGACAGCGCGCCGTAGTCGGGGGTGGCGGTGATGCGCGCGAGCAGCGCGTCGCGGTCGACCTCCTTGGCGCGACCCTTGGCGACCAGGCCGTCGATCACCGATTTGGCGTGGGCCTTGCCCTTGTCGGCGCTGTCCTGGTCGCGGTCGATCAGCACGACCTCGATGCCGGCCTGGGCGGAGACGAAGCCGACACTGGCGCCCATGAAGCCGGCGCCGATGATGGCGAGCTTCTTGACCTTGGTCGGCGCCACGTTGGGCGGCCGCCGCGCGCCCTTGTTGAGCTCCTGCATCGAGACGAACAGGCTGCGGATCATCGCCGCCGCTTCCTTGCTGCGCAGGATGCTGGCGAAGTAGCGGGATTCGACCCGCAGCGCGGCGTCGATCGGCAACTGCAGGCCTTCGTAGACGCACTGCATGATGGCCCGCGCGGCCGGGTAGTTGTCATAGGTCTCGCGGCGCAGCAGCGCGTTGGCGGGCGGGAACGTCGCCATGCCGCCCTTGGAATAGACCGGCCCGCTCGGCAGCTTGAAGCTCTTGTCGTCCCACGGCGCCACCGCCTTGCCGCCGCCCTTGATCCAGTCCTTCGCGGTCTTGATCAGGTCGGCCGCCGGCACCACCGCGTCGACCAGTTTCATGGCCTTGGCCTTGACCAGGTTGACCGCCTCGCCCTTCAGCAGGAACTGCAGCGCGTCCTGGGTCTGCAGCATGCGCGGCAGCCGCTGCGTGCCGCCGGCGCCGGGGAACAGGCCGACCTTGATTTCGGGCAGCCCCAGCCGGGTCTTCGGATTGTCCGCCGCCACGCGGTAGTGGCAGGCGAGCGTCAGTTCGAACGCCCCGCCCATGGCGAGGCCATTGATCGCGGCGACCCACGGCTTGCCGGAGGTCTCGATGGCGCGAAACGCCAGCGACAGCCTGCGGCTCTCGTCGAACAACAGCTGGTTGGCGGCCTCCTCGCCCTTCTGCTTCAGGGTGTCGAGGTAGGTGCGGTTCATGCTTTCCAGCATGGTGAGGTCGGCGCCGGCCGACAGCGCCTCCTTGCCCGAGGTGAAGACCACGCCCTTCACCGCGGCGTCCGCGGTGGTCTGCTGCACGATCGCGGCGAGTTCCTCGATCGTGGTGGTGTCGAGCACGTTCATGGAACGGCCCGGGATATCCCACGTCACCAGCGCGATGCCGTCGGCATCGGTTTCAACCTTGAAATTCTTGAAAGTCATGTTCGGTTTCCTCAATTCATGATGCGCCTGGGACCCGCGGTGTCTCCCGGCTCGCGCCGGGAGGCCCGCCGTCAAACGCGCTCGATGATGGTCGCGGTGCCCATGCCGCCGCCGATGCACAGGGTCACCAGCGCGGTGGAGAGATTGCGCCGTTCCAGTTCGTCCAGCACGGTGCCGAGGATCATGGCGCCGGTGGCGCCCAGCGGATGCCCGAGCGCGATGGCGCCGCCGTTGACGTTGATCTTGGCCGGATCGATCTCGAAGGCCTGGATGTAGCGCAGCACCACCGAGGCGAAGGCCTCGTTGAGCTCGAACAGGTCGATGTCGGAAAGCTTCATGCCGGAGCGCGCCAGCACCTTCTTGGTGACGTCGACCGGGCCGGTCAGCATCATCGCCGGCTCGGAGCCGATATTGGCGAAGGCGCGGATCTTTGCACGCGGCTTCAGACTATGCTTCGCGCCCGCCTCCTTGTTGCCGAGCAGCACCGCGCCGGCGCCGTCGACGATGCCGGACGAATTGCCGGCGTGGTGGACGTAGTTGACCGCCTCGATTTCCGGATGCGACTGCATCGCGACCGCGTCGAACCCGCCCATGGTGCCCATCACCGTGAACGACGGCTGCAGCTGCGCCAGCGTTTGCATGGTGGTGGACGGGCGCATGTGCTCGTCCTTGTCGAGGATGATTAGCCCGTTGATGTCCTTCACCGCGATCACGGAGTTCTTGAAACGGCCCTCGGCCCAGGAGGTTGCGGCGCGCTGCTGGCTCTGCACCGCATAGGCGTCGACGTCGTCGCGCGAGAAGCCGTATTTGGTCGCGATCAGGTCGGCGGCGACGCCCTGCGGCATGAAGTAGGACGGCAGCGCCATCGACGGGTCCATCGGCCAGGCGGCGCCGGACGACATGATGCCGACCCGGCTCATCGATTCGGCACCGCCGCCGATGGTGAGTTCGTGCTGGCCCGACATCACCTGCGCCGCGGCGAAATTGACCGCGTCGAGGCCGTAGGCGCAGAACCGGTTGATCTGGATGCCCGGCACCGAGGTGCCGAAGCCGGCGTTCATCGCCGCGAAGCGGGCGATGTCGCCGCCGGCCTCGCCGACCGGATCCACCACGCCGAGCACGACGTCGTCGATACTGCCAGCGGGAAGGTGGTTGCGCTGCTTCAGGGCCTTGAGCGGCGCGGTCGCCAGCGCCAGCGCGGTGACCTCGTGCAGTGCGCCGTCTGACTTGCCCTTGCCGCGCGGGGTCCGAACGTGATCGTAGATGAATGCGTCAGGCATCATGCCCTCCCTCGATTTATGGTGTGACGAACCGCGGCCCGACCGGGCCGCGGCGCGCAAATTTGAGTGCCGCAGCTAGAACGCTTCCGCCGGCAGTTCCATCGTGGTCGCGGATCCGGTCTGGATCCGGGCGAGATGAACCGTCGTCTCCGGCAGCATCCGCTCCATGAAGAATTTTCCGGTCACCAGCTTGGTCCGCAGATAGGCGGCGCTGTCGCCGGCGGCGATCTTGTCGCTGGCGACCTTGGCCATTCTCGCCCACATGTAGCCCATGATCACGAGACCGAAGAGCTGCATATAGTCGGTCGACCCGGCGCCGGCATTGTCCGGTTTGCCCATGGCGTTCTGCATCAGCCACATGGTGGCCTGCTGCAGATGGCCGAGCGCCGCCAGCAGCGGCGCGACGTAGGGCTTCATGGCCTCCTCCGCGCCGTGCTCCTTGGCAAAGGCGCCGATCTCGTTGAACAGCGCCATCACCGCGCGACCGCCGTCCTTGGGCAGCTTGCGGCCGACCAGGTCGAGCGCCTGGATGCCGTTGGCGCCTTCGTAGATCATGGCGATGCGGGCGTCGCGGACGAACTGCTCCATGCCCCATTCGGCGATGTAGCCGTGGCCGCCGAACATCTGCTGGGCATTGACCGAATTGGTGAAGCCGACATCGGTGAGCACGCCTTTGATCACCGGGGTCAACAGCCCCATGTGGTCATCGGCTTCCTGGCGCTCCTTGGCGTTGTCGGAGCGATGCGCGACGTCGCTTTTCAGCGAGGTCCAGATCACCAGCGCGCGGGCGGCTTCGTTGAACGCGCGAATCGTCAGCAGGGTGCGGCGCACGTCGGGATGCACGATGATCGGATCGGCCGGCTTGTCCGGCGCCTTCGGCCCCGACAGCGATCGGCCCTGCAGGCGTTCGCGGGCATAGGCGACCGCGTTCTGGTAGGCGACTTCCGACTGCGCCAGGCCCTGCACGCCGACGCCCAGGCGGGCCTCGTTCATCATCACGAACATGGCGTTGAGGCCCTTGTTCTCCTCGCCGATCAGCCAGCCGGTGGCGTTGTCGTAGTTCATCACGCAGGTGGAGTTGCCGTGGATGCCCATCTTGTGCTCGATCGAGCCGCACGACACGCCGTTGCGCGCGCCCAGCGAGCCGTCGGCGTTGACCAGCACCTTCGGCACCACGAACAGCGAGATGCCCTTGACCCCGGCGGGGGCGCCCTCGATGCGCGCGATCACCAGGTGGACGATGTTCTCGGTGAGATCCTGATCGCCGCCGGAAATGAAGATCTTGGTGCCCGAGATTTTGTAGCTGCCGTCGGCCTGCTTCACCGCCTTGGTGCGCAGCAGCCCGAGATCGGTGCCGCAATGCGGCTCGGTGAGGTTCATGGTGCCGGCCCATTCGCCCGCCAGCATCTTGGGCACGAAGGTCTTCTTCTGGGCCTCGCTGCCGTGGACCATCAGCGCCGCCACCGCGCCCAGCGTCAGGCCGTGATACATCGAGAACGCCATGTTGGCCGAGATCATGAATTCATTGACGCATTGCGCCAGCGTCGCCGGCAAGCCCTGGCCGCCATGCTCGGCGGGGCCGCTGAGGCCGATCCAGCCGCCCTCGCCCAGCTGGTGGAACGCCTCCTTGAACCCCTTCGGGGTGGTGACCCGGCCGTCGTCGTGACGGACGCAGCCTTCCAGATCGCCGACCCGGTTGAGGGGCTGCAGCACCTCCTCGCTGAACTTGGCGGCTTCCGAGAAAATGGCGTCGCGGACATCGCTCGAGACATCGGCGAAGCCCGGAAGGTTATTGTAGCGGTCGAACTGGAAAACGTCGTTGAGCAGAAACGTGACGTCTTCGACCGGCGCCCGGTAACTCGGCATGGTGTCGCTCTCCCTGATTCAGGTCCTGCCTGAATGTACTGCCTGATTCTGCGGTCCTCATTTAGAGGCAGTTTTGCAGTGCAGCAATAGGTCTTGGAACCTTAGACGCAAATCACGACAATTGGCAGAACCTGCGACATCTTGGCAGGGCTGCATGGGTCGCGGGCGGCGGCGTTCCCGCACCCCGGTCAAGGGCTGGGCACAGTTCACCCTCTGTAAACTTTTTGCCCGTTCCGGCCGACCCTTAACCGGTTCTTTACCGTAACGCGAAAAAGTCGACACAGAACAGGTCGACCGCGCGAATTTCAGCCTGGGCATGAAAAGCGGCGGCGGCCTGCAAGCGCCGTCACAGGCGCGGGCGGCGGACACCGGGCCAAGGGCCAAGGCATGACATCTCGCGTATCGTGGAGCGTTGAAGGGATCGAGCCGTCGGTGCGCGAACGGGCCGAGGCGGCGGCGCGACGCGCCGGATTTTCGCTGAACGAATGGCTGAATTACACCCACGGTGAACCGGCGCCGCACCCCGGCAATCCGGCGGAAGTCGCCGACATCCACCATCGGCTCGACAGCATCAGCCGCCAAATCGAATTGATGTCGCAAGCGGCGGCGCCTCGCGCCGAAGGCTCCGGGGTGGCGCGGCAGCTCAACGACGCGATTTCCCGGCTCGATGCGCGGCTGTCGCAACTGCCGGCCGAACCGCCGCGAATGATGCCGGCGCCGCCGCCGCGCCCGCCGGCTCCCCCGCGCGCCGCGCCGGAGCGCGCGGCCGAGCCGCCGCGCCAGACCACCATTCCGGAACTGCTGCAGTTCGACGTGGCGGAAATCCGGGCGCGCCAGAGCCAATTGAACGACGCCCCGCGCGCGATTCAACCCGCCGCCGCGCCCCCGCTCGCGCCATCCGTCGCGGCACCGGATCTCTCAGGATTCGAAGCCAAGCTGCAGCACCTGACCAGCCAGATCGAGAGCCTGCGCCGTTCCGACGGGGTCGATCAGGCGATTGCGGCCTTCCGCAGCGAACTCGCCGAGATGCGCCAGGCGATCACCGACGCATTGCCGCGGCGCGCGCTGGAATCGCTGGAACAGGAGATTCGCGCCGTCGCGCGCCGCATCGACGAGAGCCGCCAGAGCGGCGCCGACAGCGATACGCTGCAGGCCATCGAGCAGGCGCTGCGCGACATCTACGCCACGCTGCGGACCCTGACGCCGGCCGAACAGCTCGCTGGCTTCGACGACGCCATCCGCAATCTGGGCGGCAAGATCGACATGATCGTGCGCACCAGCGCGGATTCCAGCACGATGCAGCAGCTCGAGGGCACCATCGGCGCGCTGCGCGGCATCGTCTCCAACGTGGCATCGAACGAGGCGCTGGCGCGGCTGAGCGACGACGTCCAGACGCTCGCCGCCAAGGTCGACCAGTTGACCCCGGACCGGGAGTTCGCCGGCTCGCTGGCGGCACTGGAGCACCGCATCGCGCTTTTGACCTCGAGCCTGGAAAACCGCGAGCGCGGCGGCGGCGACACCGGTCATCTCGAACAGGCCGTGCAGGTGCTGTCCGACCGCATCGACCATCTGCAGGTCGGCGGCGACGCCTCCGCGGCCTTCGCCCATGTCGAGCAGCGCGTGCAGCAGCTGCTGGAGCGGCTCGAATTCGCCGATTCGCGCATGGCCAATTTCGGCCGCGTCGAGGAAGGGCTGTCCGACATCCTGCGCCACCTCGAGCAGCAGCGCACCAGCCTCGCCGCGCTGCGCGAGGACCGCGCGCCGCCGCTGGCGCCTGCCGCGCCGGCACCCGCCATGGACCCGGAGGTGGTCGACGCCATTCGCCGGGAGTTGTCGGACCTGCGGCTGAGCCGCTCGGAATCCGACCGCAACACCCAGGATGCGCTCGAGAGCGTGCACAACACGTTGGGCCACGTGGTCGACCGGCTGGCGATGATCGAAGGCGATCTGCGCGAAAGCCGCAACGCGCGCGCGGTCGCGCCGGAATGGCCGTCGGCACAGAATGTGGTCGCCGCGCAGGGCGTGCGCGCGCCGGCGGCGCCGCTGGTCTCGTCGACCGCGCTGTCCGCGCCGATGCCCGCCTCCCGCGATTGGGTCTTGCCCGAGCCGCGACCGGAATTGCCCAATCCCGCCGCGGCGGCGCCGACGGCCACGTTCGTGCCGCCGTTCGTTGATGTCCCCCCGGTGCCCGCCTTGAAGGACATCCTGCTCGGCGGCGCGCCCGGCGATGCGGCGCCGCCGGCAGCGCCCCGCGACGCCCAGATCCCCCGGGCCCCGATCGACGCCAGCCTGCCGCCGGATTTTCCGCTGGAGCCGGGCACCCGCCCGCAGGACCGCGCCGCCGCTGCGCCGCCGCCGACCCCGTCGCAGCGCATCGCCGCCTCGGAGCAGGTGCTCAGCGAAATTCCGGCGCCGTCGCGCCAGGCCACCAGCAGTTCGAATTTCATCGCCGCGGCCCGCCGTGCGGCGCAGGCGGCCGCCAATCCCGCCAGGGACGCCAGCTCCGACAAGCCGCGCCACGTCAACGTGCTCGACAACAAGAGCCGCGCCGCGGGCGCCGGCGCCGGCGCAGCCTCGAAATTGACGTCCAAGATCAGGTCGCTGCTGGTCGGCGTCAGCGTCGTCGTCATCGTGCTCAGCGGCTTCAAGATGGCCATGACCATGCTCGAAGGCGGCGGAGCGCCGGCGCCGGCGGAACGCCCGCTCGATCCGCCGCAGGAAAAATCCAGCGACGCCGCCCCGCTGATGCCGGCGCCCGATGCCGGCCGCGGCACGCCCTCGCGCGCCGCCGAATTCACGCTGCCTGCGATCACCTCGCCGACGCCGATGGAACGCCAGGGCAACAATGGCGCGGTCGAATCGATGTCCGCGCCCGAACCCCACGACGGCGCGACGGCGGCGAAGCCGTCGGACATCACCGGCACGGTCGTCGCGCCGCAGTCCGCGGTGATGCCGGCGCCTGCCGCCGACCGGCGCGCGCCGGCTCCCGCGGCGCCGGCGTCGTTCAGCCCGGTTTCCGATGCCCTGCCCGGCAGCATCGGCGGGCCAGTGCTGCGCGCCGCCGCGCTGCGCGGCGACCCGACTGCCGCCTTTGAAGTCGCCGCCCGCTTTTCCGACGGCCGCGGCGTGCCGGTGAACTACGACGAGGCCGCGAAGTGGTTCGATCGCGCCGCCGACGGCGGCATCGTGCCGGCGATGTTCCGGCTCGGCACGATGTACGAAAAGGGCCTCGGCGGAAAGAAGGACGTCGACGCGGCGCGCCGCTACTACATCCGCGCCGCGGAGCGCGGCAACGCCAAGGCGATGCACAATCTCGCGGTGCTCGACGCCGACGGCGGCAGCAAGGGACCGAACTACAAGAGCGCGGCGCAGTGGTTCCAGAAGGCGGCCGAACACGGCGTCGCCGACAGCCAGTTCAACCTCGGCATCCTCTACGCGCGCGGCATCGGCGTGGAGCAGAACCTCGCCGAATCGTTCAAGTGGTTCAGCCTCGCCGCCGCCCAGGGCGACGCGGATGCCGGCCGCAAGCGTGACGACGTCGCCAAGCGTCTTGATCCGCAGTCGCTCGCCGCGGCGAAACTTGCGATCCAGACTTTCGTCGCCGAACCCCAGCCGGACGACGCCCTCAATGTCGCCGCGCCGGCCGCGGGATGGGACGCAACCCCCGCGGGGGTGCCTAAATCGGCGCCAAAGCGCGGCGCCCGGATGGCCGCGGCGACGCCCCGGCCAACACCGCCGACGCATTAACCACCCCGCCAGCCCGCCGCCGCCAGACTTCTCTGGACTCTTTATGCTCCCCTGCTAGTTGGATCAGCTGGTGCGGTTGATCCGACATTCGCTTCCGTATTCTCCGGGGGCCGCCTGAGACGCTGGGATAACGCGCGTGCAGATCTATCTTCCGATCGCCGACATTCCTGTGAACATGTTTCTCATCCTGGCGATGGGAATGGCGGTGGGATTCGTCTCCGGCATGTTCGGCATCGGCGGCGGCTTCCTGATGACCCCGCTGTTGATCTTTGTCGGCATCTCGCCTGCCGTCGCCGTCGCCTCGGTCTCCAGCCACATCGCGGCATCGTCGTTTACCGGGGTGCTGTCCTACTGGCGCCGCCGCGCCATCGACCCGGCGCTGGCGCTGGTGCTGCTGAGCGGCGGCGTCGTCGGCACGGCGCTCGGCGTCGCCCTGTTCACCTTGCTGCGCTCGCTCGGCCAGCTCGACCTCACCATCGCCGTGTCCTACGTGGCGTTGCTGTCGACGGTCGGCAGCCTGATGCTGTGGGAGGGCATCGGCGCGCTGCGCCACGCGCGCCGCGGCCTGCCCCCCAAACTGCGCCGCTCCGGCAGCCACGGCTGGATTCACGGACTGCCGCTGAAGATGCGCTTCAAGCGCTCGAAGATGTATCTCTCGGTGATTCCCGTGATCGCGGTCGGCCTCCTGATCGGCTTCGTCGGCGCGGTGATGGGTATCGGCGGCGCCTTCCTGCTGATCCCGATCATGATCTACCTGCTGCGGGTGCCGACCTCGACCACGATCGGCACCGCGCAGGCGCTGACGCTCGCGACCATGACCATGGCGACGCTGCTGCACGCGCTGACCAACCACCAGGTCGACGCGGTGCTGGCGTTGATCCTGATGGTGGGCGGCGTCACCGGGGCACAGTTCGGCGCGCGCGCCGGCCAGCGCATTCGCGGCGAGCAGCTGCGGTTGCTGCTCGGACTTCTCATCCTCACGGTGGGCATCCGGTTCGCGGTCGAGCTGGTGATCCAGCCGCAGGAGCTGTTCACGATCCGCGACCTGGGAACGTCGCCGTGAGAGCCGGCCTCGCCGTCGCGCTCGCCCTCGCGGCGCTGACTTTGGCGCTGACGCCGAAGCCCGCGCCGGCGGAGCGCCTGATCGTCTCGGTGTCCAACCGCCGCGTCACGGTGACCCCGAACTACGCCGGCGAGGAACTGGTGCTGTTCGGCTCGGTCGAGCGAGACGGCGAGACGGATTCATTCCCCAAGGCCTATGATCTGGTGGTGACCGTCAGCGGGCCGCGGGCCGACTTCGTGACGCGGCGCAAGGAGCGGGCGTTCGGGATCTGGGTCAATGCCGACTCCCGGCAGTTTCTCGAGGTGCCGTCCTATCTCGCGATCTTCGCCAACCGCCCGTTCGACGCCATCACCTCGGTCGAGCTGCAGCGCAGCCTGCGGCTCGGTCTCGACCACGTGGTGTTGACCCAGCGCGTCGGCACCGACTACGCCGACGTGGTCGCGACCGACCCGTTCCGCAGGGCCTTCATCCGGCTGCGGTCGGAGCGCGGGCTGTACCGCCAGAACACCGGCGCGGTCACGTTCCTGACCCCGACGCTGTTTCGAACCACCATCCCGCTTCCCGGCGAAGTGCCGATCGGCGACTACAACGTCGACATCAAGCTGTTGTCCGGCGGCGCCTTCGTGACCTCGACGACGACCATGTTCGAAGTGGTCAAGGTCGGGTTCGAACAGTTCGTCGCCAGCGCCGCGCAGCAGCGCGCGCTGCTCTACGGCTTGACCATCGTGGCGATGGCGCTGCTGACCGGCTGGCTCGCCTCGGTGGTGTTCCGCCGGGACTAGTGGTCCGATTCCAACATTTGCACCCCATCTCAGCAAGTGCTTTGCAAATGTTGGAATCAAAGGACCACTAGATAGGTTAAAGCGGCTAGTGGAGTTTTGGATTTGACATTCGCTTCACGCGCCCGCGGCTGGGTAGGTAGCGAATGTCAAATCCACTCCACTAGCGTGCTCCGGCCACCCCACCGGTCTTGATCTCCGTCGCCACGCCGGGCTGCAGCAGCACCAGCCGGTCGCGCACGCCCAGCGCACCGAAGGTGGCTTCGAGATCGGCGCCGGTCTGCCTGAAATGGCCCCAGCTGTCGTGATGCACCGGAACGATCAGGGCGTCGGCAAACGCGCGCGCAGTCTCGACCACATCGTTGGTGTCCATGGTGAGATGGAACGGACCGCGGGTCTGCGCCGATCCGGCAAACGGCATCACCACGCCCGGCGCGAAGCGCCGCGCCACCTCGGCGACGCCGTCGTACCACACCGTGTCGCCGGTGACGTAGATCGGGGTGAGGCGCGGGTCGTTCGCCTCGATGACGAAGCCGATGACATCGCCCGCCAGCGGCTCGATGCCGGCCGGGCCGTGGCGGCCCGGCGTCGCCGTGATCCGCAGCCGCGCCCCGTCGGGCCGAACCAGTTCGACGCTCTGCCAGGGCGCGAGCCCTTCGGCGCCGTGGCCGAGACGGCCGGCGCCGACCACCGTGGTCAGCACCCGGCTTGCCTCGGCGACGAAGGCCCGCCCGCCATGATCGAGGTTGTCGCTGTGCTGATCGTGGCTGAGCAGCACGGCGTCGACCGGACCGATCTGGTCGGCCCGCAGCGCCGGACCGGCGGTCTTGGTCAAGGTGACATGGGGCAGCGCGTAGTCGCCGGGCTGATCGAAGGTCGGGTCGGTCAGCAGCCGGAAGCCGGCGATCTCGATCAGCGCGGTCGGCCCACCGATCAGTGTGAGGCTGAGCGTGGTCATGCATTCTCTCCCTGGATTTGATTGCGAGTGCCCGTGGCGCGCGAACGGGCCGGGCGGGTGACGAGAAAAATTCCGAGCGCGACCGGCACGATGCCGACAAGGTCCCGCGCGTCGATGTGTTCGCCGAGCACCATCCAGCCGAACAACATGCCGAGCGGCGGCATCAGGAAGTGATAGGCGCTGGCCGCGATTGCGCCCAACGCGTTCAGCAGCCGGAACCAGAGCAGATAGGCGACGATCGAGCCGAACAGCACCAGGAAACCAAGCGCGGCGATCAGCCGGCCGCTCGGCATGATCTCGCCGAAGTCGGAGAACGCGATCGCGAACGGCGTCACCGCAAGGCCGCCGGCGAGATGCTGGATGCCGTTGCCGATCCACAGATTGCCCTTGGGGGCGAGCTGCTTGAACAGGATGGTGCCGGCGACGATCGAGGCCAGCGCGCCCACCGAGAACAGCACACCCACCGAACTGTCGGAGCCCGCCGAGATCCGGTGCGCGACCACGATGGCGACGCCGGCCACGCCCAGCAGCAGTCCCGCCACTTTGCGCCAGGTGATGGCCTCGCTCAGCAATGCGGCGGCGAGGATCGCGGTGAAGACCGGATTGGTGCTGACGATCAGCGCGTTGAGGCCCGCCGAAATCGTGCGCAGCCCGAGATAGCCGAGCCCGAGATAGAGCGCGTTGTTGGCGATCCCGATCACGACGAAGCAGGCGATGTCGCGGCGCGACAGGTCCCAGCCATCGCCCCGCAGCGCCGAAAAGCCCAGGATCAGCACGCCCGCGATCAGGAACCGGGCCGCCAGAAAGATCAGCGGCGGACAGTCGGTGACCCCGACCTTACCGGCCACGAAGGCGAAGCTCCAGAGCAGGCAGAACAGCGCAATCATCAGTGCCAGCGGGTTGAGCCGGCTGCGGGGCGCGTCGAGCGAGAGCGCGGACATCGAAGGTCTCCGAAACGTGAGCCTTTGATTTAGGCGCGCCGGTTTCCATTTGGAAATTAAATGATAGAATGCTCATCAGTGGAAAAATGAATGGCTTTCCCCATGTTCGATCTCGACCTGTTGCGCAGCTTCGTCTCCGTCGTCGACGCCGGCGGCTTCACCCGCGCCGGCGAGCGCGTTCATCGCACCCAGTCCACCGTAAGCCAGCAGGTCAGGCGGCTGGAGCAGGATGTCGGCAAGCCGCTGCTCGTTCGCGCCGGCAAGCAGGTCACGCCGACCGAGGACGGCGAGCGGTTGTTGTCCTATGCGCGACGGATCCTGGCGCTGGCCGAGGAGGCGCGCGACGTGGTCGGGCGCGAGCAGACCGAGGGCGCGGTCCGGCTCGGCATTCCCGAGGATTTTGCGGCCTATCGGCTCGCCAAGCTGCTCGCCGGCTTCGCGCGCTCGAACCCCGGCCTGCGGCTCGACATCCGCGCCGACCAGAGCGCGAACCTGCGCCGCGATCTCGACCGCGGCGAGGTCGATGTCGCCCTCGTCAAGCGCGACGCCGGCACCAAGGGCGGCATCGCGGTGTGGCCGGAACGGCTGCACTGGGTCACCAGCCGCACCCACCCGGTGCCGGCCGACACCCGCTCGGTCCCGCTGATCTTCTTCCCTACCGGCTGCCTCTACCGCAACCGCGCCATCCATGCGATCGAGGCCGCCGGGCGCGCCTGGCACATGGCCTACACCAGTTCGTCGCTGGCCGGCATCCAGGCGGCGGTAGCCGCGGGCCTCGGCATCAGCATTCTGCCCGCCATCGCGGTGCAGGCGGACCACCGCGTGCTGACGGCGAAATCGGGCTTCGCGCCGATCGACAAGACCGAACTGGCGCTGGTGACGGCGCCCGAGGCGGCCCCGGCGACGCTGCGGCTCGCCGGCTACCTGGCGGATTTCTGCAACGCGCTGCAGGCGAAGGCGGCCTGAGACTGCTGCAGCAGTTTCCGCATCGAGATCGCGGCGGGGTGAGACGAATCGGGGGTCCTTCGAAATACTCGTCATGGCCGGGCTTGTCCCGGCAATCCACGACTTTCTTGTTGCACCGTTGCTAAGACGTGGATGCCCGCAACAAGTGCGGGCATGACGACAAAAAAATGCTGTTTGCGCAGCCCAAGAATTGGTTCTGAGAACAGCCCGCCCCCTCAACAACACCTCGACGCCGCGATCGCGTGCAGCCTGCGGTCGCCGAGCACGTGCGCCGTGAAGGCCGTGGAGCGGAAAATCGACGCGAACGCCGGGTCGCGGATACTCAGGCCCCCGGCATAGGCGCCGAAGGCGGGCATGATCGCGCGGCTGCCGTCGCTGGCGAAACAGCGGCGGTCGATGGCGCGGCCGCGGGTGGCCACCCGCGCCTTGGGATGCAGGTGGCCGGCGATCTCGCCGCGCGCCCCCGTCGGTTCGTGGCGAAACACCAGCGAACCCATCGCCAGTTCGGCATGGACCGCGCCACCGGCGTCCGGCGGCAGCGCCGGGTCGTGATTGCCGGCGATCCAGATCCACTCGCGCCCGTGCTGCAGCGAGCGGATAGCGTCGCGATCGGCGTCGCCGAGCCGGGCGTGCGCGTCGCGGTCGTGGAAGCTGTCGCCGAGCGCGATCACCGTGCGCGGATCGTAGCGCAGGATCAGGCGGGCGAGCCGCGCCAGCGTCGCGGCCGAATCATACGGCGGCAGCAGCACGCCACGACGGGCGAAGCTCGATCCCTTCTCGAGGTGCAGATCGGAGACGATGAGGACGCGGGCGTCGTCCCACACCAGCGCCCCGGACAGGTCGGCGGCAAGGTCGATGCCGGCGAGGTGCAGCGGCGCATCGGCGTGGGGACTATAGTGCGGCAAGGCGGTCATCATTCCTCTGCGGCTCGTCCGCTGGCGTCACTCTGCCGACATCGCGTCGCGGACCAGGTCTTCGGCGGCCTCGGCGAGCAGCTCGTCGGAGGCCTCGCCATAGACCGCCTCGCGGCCGATTTCCAGCATCACCGGCACCGCCAGCGGAGACACCCTGTCGAGGTCCCGATGGGTAATGTGCCGCCGGATCCGCGTCAGCATATCACTGAGTCGGCGCAAATCGAGCAGCCCGGTGGCGGCGTCGGCGCGCGCGGCTCGCAGCAGCACGTGATCGGGCTGGTGCTTGCGCAGCACGTCGTAGACGAGGTCGGTCGAGAACAGTACCTGGCGCCGGGTTTTCTCCTCGCCGGTGAAGCGGCGCGGGATCAGCCCGGAGATCAGCGCGCAGTTGCGGAAAGTGCGTTTCATCAGCGCCGATTCCGCAAGCCAGGCCTCGAGGTCGTCGCCCAGCATGTCGGCGTCGAACAGCGCGTCGAGGTCGAGCAGGCGGTGGCGGATCATCGATGCGACGTCGCCGACGCACCAGATCGCGAGCGCGTATTCGTTGGCGACGAAGCCGAGCGGCCGGGCGCGGCCGCGCTCCAGCCGGCGCGTCAAAAGCATGCCCAGCGTCTGGTGCGCGAGCCTTCCTTCGAACGGATAGCAGACGAGGTAGGACTTGCCGCCGCGCGGAAAGGTCTCGACCACCAGTTCGTCGACGCCGGGCACCCGCGAGAACCGGCGCTGCAGCGCCAGC
>JBKQQE010000465.1:0-15188 GCA_052326245.1 Xanthobacteraceae bacterium
CATCCGCTTGCGTCAGGCTCCCAGCCTCTCCGCCAGCTCGACGAAGCTCGCGACGTTCAGGTCGAATTCCGCATCGAACTGGGTGTCCACCTTGCCGGCGGGGCCGAATTCCAGCGGGCGGGCGACGAAGGCGGTGCGGAATCCCTGCGCCCTGGCTCCGCGCAGGTCGTATTTGTGGCAGGCGACCATCATGATCTCCTGCGGCTGCAGGCCAAGATACCGCACGGCGACCTGGTACACTTTCGGATCGGGCTTGAAGGTCTGCGCCATCTCGGCGGCGAGGATGGTGTCCCAGGTCAGGTTGCTGTGCTTGGCCATCCGCACCAGCGCCGCGACGTCGGCGTTGGACAAGGTCGCCAGGATGTATCGGCGCTTCAGCCGCGTGAGGCCCGGGATGGTGTCGGGCCAGGGCTGCAGACGCTGCCAGACCCGGTTGAGATCCACCAGCTCCGCCTCGCTGAAGCCGGTGATGCCGCGCTCGCGCAACAGCCGGTCCAGCGCCTCGCGATAGATCGAGTCGACGCTTTGCCACGGCCGCTGCCCGGCGAGCACGGCATCGAGGCCCGGTCGATAGAGGCCGCGCCAGTCGTCGGCGAATTTGCCCCAGTCGATGTCGAGGCCGTTGCGCCGGTTGATGGCCTCGCCCTCGCGCACGATGGTGCCCCAGAAATCCGTGGAGCTGCCCTGCACGTCGAATGTAAGGGCCTTGATGCCGGAGAGGTCGGCTGTAGCGCTCTCGGCGGCGCCGCCGGTGGTCAGCGCCGCGCTCGCGGCGGTGCCGGCCACCAGCAGATGGCGGCGCGACAATCGGGTGGTGTCGGATTCGGGCTCGGTCACTGGTCGTCTCCGGGGCATGCGTTGGTCCAGGCGCTTCGCATCGTGCGAGGGCCGTCTAGACGTTGGAGCTGAAAATGGCCTCGACCACCGCGTCCGTGACGTCGCGGGTGGTCGCGGTGCCGCCGACGTCGGGGGTCAGGATGCCGGCGCCGGTGACCTGTTCCACCGCGCGCATCAGCCGGGCCGCGGCCTCCGGCTCGCCGAGATGATCGAGCATCTGCGCCGCGGTCCAGAAGCTGGCGACCGGGTTGGCGATGCCCTTGCCGGCGATGTCGAACGCCGAGCCGTGGATCGGCTCGAACATCGAGGGAAAGCGGCGCTGCGGATCGATGTTCGCGGTCGGCGCCACGCCGAGGCTGCCGGCCAGCGCGCCGGCGAGATCGGACAGGATGTCGGCGTGCAGGTTGGTGGCAACGATGGTGTCGAGGCTCTGCGGCTTCAGCGTCATGCGCACCGTCATCGCGTCGACCAGCATCTTGTCCCAGGCGACGTCGGGGAAATCGCCGGCGACCTCGGCCGCGATCTCGTCCCACATCACCATGCCGTGGCGCTGCGCGTTGGATTTGGTGACCACCGTGAGCAATTTGCGCGGCCGCGCCTGCGCCAGGGCGAACGCGTAGCGCATGATGCGCTCGACGCCGGCGCGGGTGAACACCGCCACTTCGGTCCCGACTTCCTCCGGCAGCCCGCGATGGACGCGGCCGCCGCAGCCGGCATATTCGCCTTCGGAGTTTTCGCGCACGATCACCCAGTCGAGGTCGCCGATCCCGACATTGCGCAGCGGCGAGGTGATGCCCGGCAGGATCTTCGTCGGCCGCACATTGGCGTACTGGTCGAAGCCCTGGCAGATCGGCAGCCTGAGCCCCCACAGCGTGACGTGGTCCGGCACGTCGGGCGCGCCGACCGCGCCGAAATAGATCGCGTCGAACAGCTTCAGCTGCGCGAGCCCGTCGGCCGGCATCATGACGCCGTGCCGGCGATAGTATTCCGAGCCCCAGCCGAAGGTCCGGACGTTGAACCTGACGTCGCCGAGCCGCTGCTGCAGGCTTTCGAGCACGGTGGTGCCGGCGGCGATCACCTCGGGGCCGATGCCGTCGGCCGGAATGGCGGCGATTGCATATTCACGCATCTGGAAGCTCCCTGAACGCGACCGTCCGGTTTCGCTATAGCCCAGCCGTCCCCGACATTGGTTTATACAAAAAAATGATATAATGACAGGGCAGGAGAGAGCCGATGGATCTGCATCAGTTGCGCTGCTTCGTGGCCGCGGCCGAGGAGCTGCATTTCGGCAAGGCGGCGCGCCGGCTCGAGATGATGCCCTCGGCGCTGGGGCGCTTCATCAGGCTGCTGGAGGACGATCTCGGCACCAGGCTGTTGACGCGCACCACCCGCAGCGTCGCGCTGACCGGGGACGGGGCCGAACTCTTGAAGGCGGCGCGGGCGCTGCTGGCGCAGGCGGACAGCCTCGCGGTCAGGTTTCGCGGCAGCGGCCGCGAGCAGGCCGCGGTGCTTCGCGTCGGCGCGATCGACAGCGCCGCGGCGGGACTGCTGCCCGCGCTGCTGCACGACTCTCGCAAGCGCCGGCCCGACGTCACCGTGCAACTGGTCGAGGACAAGACCATCCGGCTGCTGCCGCGCCTGCTGTCCGGCCGGCTCGATCTCGCCTTCGTCCGACCGCAGCAGAATCCGGACAAGCGGCTGCAGTTCTTGTTCCTGTTCCACGAAACCGCGGTCGTCGCCGTGCCCGAACATCATCCGCTGGCGTCGCGAAAACGGCTCGCGATCGCGGATCTCGCCGGTCAGCCGTTGATCGTCCCCGAGCGGCGATCCCGGCCGCACAGCCACGATCTCACCATGACGCTGTTCAGCGAGGCCGGCCTGCACGCCCGCGTCGTTCAGCTCGCCGATGAAAAGCAGACCATCGTCAATCTCGTCGCCGCCGAACTGGGCGTCGCGATCGTACCGCGCTTCACTGCGCGGATGGCGATCAAGGGTGTGCGCTTCATCGGGCTCAAGGCCGCGGGAAATGCCGGGATGAAGCAGTTGCCGCTCGCCGCGGCCTGGGGCGCCGGCGCGCGCGATCGCGTGCGCGACGAGATGCTGGAGACGCTTCGCCATGGCCTGGCAGCGTATGCGAAGCAGGCCTGAGGGGCTATTTGCGCTCGGCGCCGAACGAGGCCGTGGAGGCGTCGCGATCAACAGACTGATCGGGCGAGCCCGGGAGACGCGCGGTCCCGTGCCCGGAGGCGTCGGCCGTCGATCCCAGCACGATCCGCATCATATCAACGGCGTTTTTCGCTCCGAGCTTCTTCATGATGTTCAGCCGGTGATCCTCGACTGTCCGCGGGCTGATTCCGAGTTTCCGGCTCGCTTCCTTGTTGGAGATTCCCCTGCCGATCAGCTCCAGCACCTCGCGCTCGCGTCGCGTCAAGGGCTGCCGGCCCGGAATGTAGGGCGCGGACAGCTTCTCCTCGGGCCGGCCGCTGCGGCGGGCGATAAATGCCGTCATCGCGGTCTGGACGCGAAGCAGGAGTTCGTTGCCCCGGAACGGCTTCTCGATGAAATCAAGAGCGCCGCTACGCATGGCTTCGACCGCGATCGAAACATCGCCGCTGCCCGAAATCATGATGGCCGGTGCCGGATAGTCCTCTTCCCGCAGCTCACGCAGGATTTCGAGACCGGACCGTCCAGGAATATTGACGTCGAGCACAATGCAATAGGGGCATTTCGCCCTTGCCGCCGCCAGCAGGGCGTCGCCGTCCGCAAAGCAGATCACGTCGTGCCCGGCCTTCGAAAAAACGATCCGAAGCGTCTGGCGAATTGACGGATCGTCGTCGACCACAAAGATCTCGTCGCGACCGGCTGGTGCGTCAACCGCCACGTGCCTTGATCGAATATTCAACTCTGCGCTCCGTAGTTTTACGTAGTCCATCCATAAACCTTAAGTTATCGATAGGCGCGTACCTATCGAACCAAGGCGAATGTTCGCTCCAGCAGCGGATTCTATACTTGTGCGCTTGGCAGCTGCGCGGGACCCTGAAATTCCTGAAGTCCGGAATCTGTAGCCCCGACGAGACCGAAAACACCATCAGCGTCTCACGCTAAGCAACGCACTGGCAGCGATTGGGCGCTAGCAGGATCAGGATACCAAATTACGGTGCAACGGTAGTGCTCGTCGCCTTCTGGTTGTGTCGCCTTCTACGTTCGAATCGTCGACACGCGATTGATTGAGATCAATCAAGTCCAATTCCTAACGCGCGCGCGTTTCGCGCCGTCGTCGGCGTGTCGATGCGCGCGTTACCATCCTACCGAGGGCGGTAGGGCGATGCCGAACGACCGGGCAGATCGGCGCGTTTTTTAGTTCGTCGCGCTCGCGTGTTCGCGAGCCGCTTCGGTAGTCCTACGGAGTTGGAAATTAACCATGATTAAGCACCCAGCGACCACACTCTGAGAGTGAATCTGAAGAGACGCGCGCGACACGATTTGTCGGAGAGCCATGATGGCCGGCACTGACCTCGCACTCCCGCAGGTGCTCGATCTCACGCAGGCCCAGGCGTTGCGGGATCGCGTGGCCGATCACCTGCGCGCCGGCGCGCTCAATCTTGATGCGGGCGCGGTCGAGCGCGCCTCGACGCCATGTCTGCAGGTGCTGCTGGCGGCGGGGCGCGCCGCCGAACGGGCGGGCACGGCGTACCGCATCCTCAACGCGTCCGACGCGTTCGGATCGGCGCTCGCCGATCTCGGGCTGCGGGCGGAATTCAGCAAGTGGATGGACTGAGATGGGTAAGCGGATTCTGGCAGTTGACGACTCCAAGACCATGCGCGACATGGTCTCCTTCACCCTGCGCAAGGCGGGCTTCGAGGTAGACGAGGCCGAGGACGGCAAGGCGGCGCTCGGCGTGCTGACCGCCGGCAAGTTCGACCTGATCATCACCGACCTCAACATGCCGAACATGGACGGCATATCGCTGATCAAGAACGTGCGATCGGGTTCGACGCATCGCGGCGTGCCGATCCTGATCCTGACCACCGAGAGCGACGGCGCGAAAAAGGCGGATGGCAAGGCCGCAGGTGCCACCGGCTGGCTGGTCAAGCCGTTCAGTCCGGAGAAACTCGTCGAACTGGTGCAGCGCGTATGTCCGTAACATCGGATTCAGAAGGCTACCCGCTCGCGCAATTCCGCAAGACCTATTTCGAGGAGTGCGCGGAGCTGCTCGATGCGCTGCAATCGAATCTCGACCTGCTGGCGAACGGCGGCGGCGACGGGGATACCCTGCACGCCATCTTTCGCTCGGTGCATTCGATCAAGGGCGGCGCCGGGGCCTTCGGCTTCAGGAGCCTGGTTGCATTCTCACATGTGTTCGAGAGCCTGCTCGACGCGCTACGCGACGACAAGATTTCGGCGACGGGCGAGGTGGTCCAGATCCTGCTGCGCGCCAGCGACGCGCTCGCCGACATCGTCGACGCGGCGCGCCAGGACCATGAGCTTGCGGCGGAGTTCGGCGCCGACATCGTCGCGGCGATGGAGGACGCCCTGTTCGGGGCGTCCGATCCGGCGGCAGCGGGATCCAAGCCCGCCGCCGTCGCCGCCGTTGCCGCCATCGCGCCGGCGGACGCCGGCGAGCGATGCTACCGGATCGCGTTCGCGCCGCATTCGGAAATGCTGCAAAAGGCCAACGAGCCGTTGCTGCTGATCCGGCAGCTGCGCCGATTGGGCGGCCTCGCGGTAGAGGTGGACAGTTCCCGCCTGCCGCCGCTGAAGGCGATCGAGCCGGAAGCGGCCTATCTGGCCTGGACTTTCACGCTGACGACGGGGGCGCCGCAAAGCGCCATCCATGAGGTGTTCGAGTTCGTTGAGGACGATTGCGATCTGACCATCCAATGCCTGCAGGATGCGGCTGCCGCTGAGCCGGCGGTCACGGTCTTCTGCGGTGCGGCCGCATTGAATGCGGCGCCGCCGGAAAGTGTCACGGCCGCGGCGCCGGTCGCCACCTCGACCCAGTCGATCCGGGTCGACGTCGACAAGGTCGATCGCCTCGTCAATCTGGTCGGCGAACTGGTCATCACCCAGGCTATGCTGATCGAACAGAGCACCTTGCTGCCGGTCGACCAGTATCCCGCGCTGATCCAGGGCGTCGAAGCGCTGGCGCAAAGCGCGCGCGAGCTGCAGGAAAGCGTGATGGCGATCCGCGCCCAGCCGGTGAAGTCGGTGTTCGCGCGGATGCCGCGGATCGTCCGCGAACTGGCGGCGACGCTGGGCAAGGAAGTCCGGATCGTCACCACCGGCGAGACCACCGAGATCGACAAGACCGTCATCGAGCAGCTCAACGACCCGCTGACCCACATGATCCGCAATGCGCTCGATCACGGCATCGAGCATCCGGATGAGCGGGTGGACGCGGGCAAGTCCCGCCAGGGCACCATCCAGCTGTCCGCGGCGCAACGCAGCGGCCGCATCGTCATCGAGGTCGCCGACGACGGGCGCGGCATCAACCGCGAGAAGGTGCTGGCGAAGGCGCGGGATCGCGGCCTGGTGGCGCCGGGCGCCGCGCTGAGCGAGGAGGAGATCGACAATCTGATCTTCCTGCCGGCGTTTTCCGCCGCCGACAGCATCTCGAACATTTCCGGCCGCGGCGTCGGCATGGACGTGGTCAAGCGCAACGTGCAGTCGCTCGGCGGCCGGATCAGCGTCCAGTCCCGTTTCGGCGCCGGCTCCCGTTTCACGCTGTCGCTGCCGCTGACGCTCGCCGTGCTCGACGGCATGGTCGTTTCCGTCAACACCGAGACCTTCATCATCCCGCTGACCTCGATCATCGAAAGCCTTCGCCCCCGGCCGACCGACATCCACCCGGTGGTCGATCGCGGTGACGTGCTGGCGCTTCGCGGCGAATACGTTCCGCTGGTCCGCCTGTACCGGTGCTTCTCGATCGAGAACGCGATCACCGATCCGTGCTGCGGCATCGTCATCATCGTGCAGAGCGAGGGCGCCGGGCGAATCGGCGTGGTGGTGGACGAACTGCTGGGGCAGCAGCAGGTGGTGGTGAAGAGCCTGGAAGCGAATTACGCGCCGGTCGCCGGCGTCAGCGGAGCGACCATCCTGGGCAACGGCCGCGTCGCCCTGATCCTCGACGTCGCGGGCCTGCGCGAAGTCGAGAGACAGGCCGCAGCACAGCCGCGTCAGCAGCAAAACCCGAGACATCATCCGGTTGCAACCGGCGAATTTCGAGAGGAGGCGACACATGCAGCCTGACAGCCAATCGATGGTCAGCACGCTGGGCCAGGACACGCTTGACCGGCCGGCGACCAGCGCCAACACCAAACAGTTCATCACCTTCACGATCGATGCCGAGGAATACGGCATCGACATCATGGTGGTGCGCGAGATCAAGGGCTGGGCCCACACCACGATGATCCCGAACGCGCCGACCCACGTCCGCGGCGTGATCAATCTGCGGGGCATCATCGTCCCGATCTTCGACCTGCGCGCGCGGTTCGGCATGGGACTGACGGTACCGACCAGCATGCATGTGGTGATCATCGTCGCGGCCGGAACCCGAACCATCGGGCTTCTCGTCGACACCGTTTCCGACATCATCTCCGTCGATCCGAAGGCAATCCGGCCGGTGCCGGAAATGGGCCTGCCCAGCGAGGAGCAGTTCCTCGAAGGCCTCGTCGCCATGGAGAACCGGATGGTGACGCTGGTGTCGCTGGCCGGGCTGTTCGACGCCAACGTGACCAGTTCAAAGCGTAACGCCACCGGCGACAGCGACGCGACCAAGGCCGCGTGATTGGACGCCACTCTGCGAGTTCGAGCGTTTCACGGATGAACCTTTTGGAGGAACCATGGACGAGACAGGCATGATGCACGAATTCACCCCGCCGGCCGAAAAGCCTTCGAAGCCCAAGGCTCACACTAAGGTCAAGGCCCGCGCCCGCCCGAAAGCAGGTCCCGCCGAGCCCCGCGCGAGGGCGGTGGATCCCGCGATGGCGCGAGAGGCCGATCTCGCGCACAAGCTGCGCGGCGTCGTCGATCGGGTGACCAGCGCCGTGATGCTGGTCGACAACGACCTCAAGATCACCTACCTGAACGAAAGTTCGAAGCAGCTGTTCAGCAGGAATGTCGACGAGTTCCGCAGGATCTGGCCCGGCTTCGATCCCGACACGCTGGTCGGCACCTGCATCGATATCTTTCACAGGAATCCGGCGCATCAGCGCAAGCTGCTGTCGAACCCGTCGAACCTGCCCTTCAACACCGATATCCCGGTCGGGCCGTTGAAGATCTCGCTCAACGTCAATGCGACCCGCAGCGGCCGGGGCGAGCCGGAAGGCTTCGTGCTGGAATGGGCGGACGTGACCCAGATCCGGACCCAGGCGTCGCAGCTCGCGGCGATCGACCGGTCGCAGGCGATGATCGAGTTTGGCCTCGACGGCACGATCCTGAACGCCAACGCCAACTTCCTGACCACGCTCGGCTACACGCTCAGCGAGATCAAGGGCCAGCATCACTCGATGTTCGTCGACCCGACCTACCGGCAGAGCCACGAATACCGCATGTTCTGGGACAAGCTCGGCCGCGGCGAATACGACGCCGGGCAGTACAAGCGCCTCGGCAAGGGCGGCCGGGAGGTCTGGATCCAGGCCAGCTACAACCCGATTCTCGACTAGGCCGGCAAGGCCTTCAAGGTGGTCAAATACGCCACCGACATCACCGAGCAGGTCAAGGCGTCCGAAGTGCTCCAGGCCGCGGTCGCGCAGACCCAGGAAGTCGTCGGCGCCGCCAAGGAGAATGACCTTCGGCACCGCATTCCGCTCGAAGGCAAGACCGGAGACATCGCGCAGCTGTGCGGCGGCGTCAACGGCCTGCTCGATACCATGTCCTCGATGATCGGCGAGATCTCGGAATCGTCGCAGACGCTGTCGACCGCCGCGCGCGAGATCGCCGGCGGCAATACCGACCTGTCGCAGCGCACCGAAGAGCAGGCCGCCAGTCTCGAGGAGACGGCTGCCAGCATGGAGGAACTGACCAACACGGTGCGCCAGAACGCCGAAAGCGCGCAGCAGGCCAACAAGCTGGCGTCGTCGGCCTCCGAGGTGGCGGTCAAGGGCGGTTCGGTGGTGGCCGAGGTGGTGCAGACCATGAACGGCATCACCAGCGCCAGCCGCAAGATCGCCGACATCATCGGGGTGATCGACGAGATCGCGTTCCAGACCAATATCCTGGCGCTGAATGCCGCGGTCGAGGCGGCGCGCGCCGGCGACCAGGGGCGCGGCTTTGCCGTCGTCGCCGCGGAAGTCCGCAATCTCGCCCAGCGCAGCGCCAACGCCGCCAAGGAGATCAAGGGATTGATCTCGGATTCGGTCTCCAAGGTCGAATCCGGATCGCGGCTGGTCGACACCGCCGGCAAGACCATGGAGGAGATCGTTCATTCGGTGAAACGGGTGACCGATATCATGGCCGAGATATCCGCGGCGTCGCAGGAACAGCGCAGCGGCATCGAGCAGGTCAACAACGCCGTCATGCAGATGGACAAGGTGACGCAGCAGAACGCCGCCCTGGTCGAGGAGGCCGCCGCCGCCGCGAAGTCGATGGAAGATCAGACCGGTTCGATGGCGGAGATGGTGGCGCAGTTCAGGCTGGCCGACGGTTTTGCCGCGGCCCAGGACAGGCCGGCGCCCGGCGCGATGCGGGCCACCGGCAATCCGGTGGTCGATCGCTCGCTGCGCGCCGCCAAGGACGCGCCGTCCACGAACCGCGTGACACGACCGCAGACAACGACGGCCCCGGCGGCGCGACCGTCGGGTGACGGTTCGGATTCGGCCGTCCGTCGCCGGGCGGCGGGGGGCGGCGACGTGGACTGGAAGCAGTTCTGATGCGGGAAGAAGTTCTGATGCGGGGCGAACCAGCCGTGACCGATTCATCGCCAGATGGATCGGCGCGGCCGGTCGAGCCGTGTGAGGACATGGCGGCGCAGGAGTTTGCGCTTCGCGACAGCGATTTTCGCAAGATCGTGAAACTGGTGATGGAAAAAACCGGAATTGTCATCAGCGACAGGAAACGGGCCTTCGTCCACGGCCGTCTCGGCCGCCGGTTGCGGGCGCTCGGTCTTTCCAACTTCGGCGAATACTGCCGGCTGCTGGAAAGCCCTGGCGGCGAAGCCGAGCATCCGATGCTCGTCAACGCCATCACCACCAATCACACTAGCTTCTTTCGCGAGCCCCATCATTTCGACTGCCTGACGAAAACCGTGCTGCCGGCCATCGCCCAGAGACGGGGCGCCGGAAGCGGTCGCCTGAGGATCTGGTCGGCGGGCTGCTCGACGGGTGAAGAGCCCTATACGCTGGCAATGGTGATGTGCGGCTTCGAGCCGATGCGGAACTGGGACCGCAAGATTCTCGCGACCGACCTCGACACCAGCGTCATCGCCCGCGCCAAGGCCGGTCTCTACGATCCCGAACTGGTGCAGACGATCCCCGAAACGTACCGAACGCGTTTCGTCGCCACGGATCCCGACGGGCGTGCCCGGATGAGCGACGAACTGCGGGCGCTGATCGCGTTCGCGCCGCTGAACCTGCTCAATCCCTGGCCGATGAAGGGGCCGTTCGACGTGGTGTTCTGCCGCAACGTCGTCATCTATTTCGACAAGCCGACGCAGGCCCGCCTGTTCAACCGCTACGCCGACATCCTCAGACCCGACGGCTGGCTGTTCATCGGCCACTCCGAAAGCCTTCTCAATCTGACCGACCGCTTCGAGCTGGTCGGCCGCACCGTCTATCGCAGGATCAAATGACCAGGTTGAGCCAGGCAACGAACAGCCGCGCGACGCCCGCCGCCGATCTGGCGGATCCGGGCTACAGCACGCGCCGGTATCACGACCCGACCTTCGACGCGGTGGCGGTGAAGGTGTTACCCGGCGAGCACCACGTGACGGCCGACCCGGATGAGATGCTGGTCACGGTGCTGGGATCGTGCATCGCGGCCTGCATCCGCGATCCGGTGCTCGGGGTCGGCGGCATGAATCACTTCATGCTGTCGGAATCCCAGGAAAGCGGCAGTGATGCCGCGTCGTCGGACATGCGTTACGGCAACGTCGCCATGGGACGGCTGATCGACGACATCCTGTCGCGGGGTGGGCTGCGCCAGCGGCTGGAAATCAAGGTGTTCGGCGGCGGCAATGTGTCGGGATCGAGCAATATCGGCCATAGCAACGCGGACTTCGTCGAGAGTTACCTCGCCGCCGAGCAGCTGCCGATCGCGGCCGCGTTCCTGCGCGGCAACCTGCCCCTGCGCGTTCACTATTTTCCCGTCACCGGCCGGGTGATGCTGCTGGAGCTGCCGTACGCCGAGGAAACAGCGGTGGTTCAGACCGCAGCCTTCGCCAAGCCGGAACTTCAATCCGACTCGGTCGTCAGCATCGCCAAGCTGTTCTGAGGTCAGCCATGCGCCTGACACGTGTCCTGATCGTCGACGACTCCGCGCTGGTCCGCCAGATGCTGACCAGGATTCTGGAGTCGGATCCTGCCATGTGCGTGGTCGGCGCCGCGCGCGATCCACTGGTCGCGCGGGAAATGATCAAGGCGCTGAACCCGGACGTGGTGACGCTCGACATCGAAATGCCCCGGATGGACGGTCTCGCCTTTCTTGAAAAAGTCATGCGGCTGCGCCCGATGCCGGTGGTGATGATCTCGTCGCTGACCCAGAAGGGGGCCGACACAGCGCTGCGCGCGCTGGAGATGGGGGCTGTCGACTATATCGGCAAGCCCACGATCGGGCTGGTCGACGGCTTCACGGCGTTGCGCGACGAGATTGTCGCGAAGGTGAAGGCGGCGGCGGAGGCCTCGGTGCGGCCGCTGTCGGACGGGCCGGGCGCGCAACGTCTCTTGAGCGGCCTGTCCTACAGCTCGACCGAAAAACTGATCGCGGTGGGTGCCTCGACCGGCGGCGTCGAGGCGTTGCACACGCTACTGGTGGCGTTTCCGCCTGACGCGCCGGCGATCCTGGTGACCCAGCACATGCCCGCCGCCTTCACGGCGGGATTCGCTAGCCGTCTCAACCAGCGTTGTGCCGTCACGGTGACCCAGGCGACCGACGGCGAGCGGGTGCTTCCCGGACATGTCTATATCGCCCCCGGCGGCGAGCATCTGGAACTGGCGCGGTCGGGCGCCAACTATATCTGCCGGCTCAGCGACGCGCCCCCGGTCTCGGGGCATCGTCCTTCCGTCGATGTGCTGTTTCGCTCGGTCGCGCACGCGGCGGGCGCCAATTCGGTCGGCATCATCCTGACCGGCATGGGCAAGGACGGCGCCGCGGGACTGCTCGAGATGCGCCATGCCGGGGCTTCGACCATCGGCCAGGACGAGGCCACCTGCGTGGTCTACGGCATGCCCAAGGCCGCGCACGACTGCGGCGCGACCGAGGTGGAGCTTCCGATCGGCAAGATCCCGGATCAGGCGCTCAACCGCTGTCAGGCGACCGCCAAGCGCGGGATCAGGGTGTGACATGTTCGGCATGAAGCGGTCACATCCTGCTGCCGTCGAGGCGCCGTCGCTGGCGCCGGTTGCCCCGGTCGAACCGGCGCGGCCTGACGAGCCGTCGGTGCATGCCGCACTGCTGCAGCGCTGGATGTCGCTCGCCGAGATGCAGCAGCGCGTCTTGCGGATCCTGGCGGTAGAGGTCACCCGCACCTCGAACTACGTCGAAACCGAAACCGATGCCCTGAGCGGGCGTTTCCAGGGTCTCGCGACCAGTGCCCAGCGGCAGACCGAGCGGGTCGACAGCCTGACGCATCTCGCGGAAGGCGTCGAGGTCGGCGGCGAACGCGTTCCCATCGTCGACATCGCGGCGCTTCTCGCGACCACGCTCGACAGTGTGGTCGAGAAGATCCTGGCGCTGTCGAAGGATTCGACAGCGATGGTCGACATGCTCGACGAAATCAGCGCCAATGTCGAAAAAGTCCGCGACTGCATGGCGCGCCTCGACAAGATCAACAAGACCACGAACATGCTCGCCCTGAATGCCCGCATCGAGGTCGCGCGGGCGGGGGAGGCAGGCGCCGCGTTCCGCGTCGTGGCCGACGAGGTACGCGACCTTTCTGGCGCGACGCACAGCCTGTTCACCGCAATGAATGCGGAGCTGAAAGCGGTGGCCGTAGGGGTCGAGGGCGGCAGGGCCACGCTCAAGCGGGTCGCCACGCTCGATCTGTCGAACGACGTCACGGCCAAGAGCCGGCTCGAGCAGCTGCTGGGCGCGCTGGTGAACCGCGGCAGGAGCCTGGGAGAGATTGTCGCGAGCGCGGTGAGCGAAGCCGGGCTGATCTCGGCCGAAGTCGGCGGCATGGTGACCGGCATCCAGTTCCAGGACCGCACCAAGCAGCGGCTCGAGCATGTCGTCGACACCCTCACCGTCCTCGGCGAGGCTCTCGACGAACTGAAACACGACACGCAGTTCGATGTGCCGCAGCTCTCGATCGGCTCCGAGCCAGATCCCGAATACATAAAGAACCTGCTCAAGGGGTTCACCCTGAGCGAACTTCGCCAGCGCTTCGTCGAGCAGCTGATCGAAGGCAAGCCGATCGACTGGCTGGAAAAGACGACGTCGGACCAGCTGTCGCCGAGTGGAACGATCGAACTGTTCTAGGCAGAGCCTGTTCGAATGCGAGAGCCGACGAGCGGGGAGATCCAGTCCCGTCGCCCGGCGTCACGAAGCTTTTTCCCGCTCCTCGGCGCGCCGCCCTGCGGGTCTCGAACACGATATATCGACGCGGCCGTGCGCTTTTCCGGGTGCGCGCCACCGGCGTCTCGGATGCGGGATTTCTCCCGGCGCAGCCAGCCCTCACCGGGAAGTGACCTACCCGGGCGCCGGACACAACCGTATCGGGGTGATTGTGCACTTGTGCTACCCGAACGTTTGGGTCAGAAAACGTCGACGGCTCAATTACAACCTTTTTGGGAGAACACAGATGTTGCGCAAAGTGATCGTTGCCTCGGTTGCCGGTCTCCTCATCGCCATGGCTTCGACGGTCGGCGCCTCGGCGCATGGCGGTGGACACGGCGGCGGGCATGGTGGGGGACACGGCGGCGGCTGGCACGGCGGCTGGGGTGGAGGAGTCTGGGGATACTATCCCTATGCTGACGTCTATCCCGACGGCTTCGAAGAGTGCGTTCCGGTGCGGCAGCGCGTGAAGACGCGCCACGGATGGCGCATCCGTAGCTTCTGGGCCTGCCGTTGAGCTGACGACGTCGTCCTGGCTTTTCAAGCGGGACCGGACGGGGGCGGCAGGGTCGATGCCGTCCCCCGCGCGGGGGCCATCTGTCCCCTCTATCAATGGAACCGAAGAATGTGGTAGGTCGATAGCCGTTGGTCGAATTGCGGCCGGCGCCCGAATATCACCCGCTTCACAAACTTCATAAAAGGAAATCGTGGGATGACGTCGCCGAATATCGCTCAAAAATCGCCCTATCTGGTCGATGTCGAAGCGGGGAAAACCTACTACTGGTGCACCTGCGGCAACAGCAAGAAGCAGCCGTTCTGCGACGGGACGCATCAGGGGTCGTCGTTCGCGCCGCTCGCCTACACCGCAACGGAATCCAAGAAGGCCGCGTTTTGCGGCTGCAAGCACACCAAGGGCCAGCCGATGTGCGACGGCAGCCATAAGGCGCTGTAGGCAGCTGAGAGGGTGTGCGGTTTCCAATGCGTTCCGGTGTAGTGTTGCGATTGCGTCCGGAGCCGGTCCTGCTGGCCATGGTGCTGGCGCTGAGCGCGGTATTCTCGACCGGGGCACGGGCGGACATCGCCGTGCACATCGACCTGGGAAGCCAGACCATGAATGGCGACGTCGACGGCGCGCATTTTGCGACCTGGGCGGTGTCGACGGCGCGGCCGGGGTATCGGACCCCGGTGGGAAGCTTCAGGCCCCAGGTTCTGGACCGGATGCATCGCTCGAGCATCTATGAAAACGCGCCGATGCCCTATTCGGTTTTCTTCGACGGCAACTTCGCCATTCACGGCACCACCGAGGTCCGCAACCTCGGCCGTCCGGTGTCGCACGGCTGCGTCCGGTTGCACCCCGCCAACGCGCGGGTGCTCTACGATCTGATCGGGCGCGAGGGAATGCGGAATACGTCGATCACCATCTTCGACTGAACGGCGGCGCCGCCGCTGCGGCGGTTTTGCATGCCACGCAGGCGCCCGCTCGCGTCATTTGTCCCCCCTTCGGTTCTGAACTAGCATTCCGGCCGGACTGCACACCGGGATCGGCTCAGCGAATCCCGGACCAGGACCGAGCGGGAGAGCGACATGAGGCGGCAAAAGAAGTTCTATGCCTGGGGCTATGCCGACGAGGACCTGACGGCGG
>JBKQQE010000466.1:0-5475 GCA_052326245.1 Xanthobacteraceae bacterium
CGTCGAATCGTCGACGAGAATACCGATCGCCAGCGCCAGGCCGCCGAGCGTCATCGTGTTGATCGTATCGCCGAGGAAATACAACACGATGAGGGAGCTGAGGATGGAGAGCGGGATCGAGATCATCACCACGAGCGTCGAGCGCCACGATCCGAGAAACAGGACGATCATCAGCGCCGTCAGGCAGGCAGCGATGGCGCCTTCCTTCAGCAGTCCCTGAATCGAGGCTTTGACGAAGACCGATTGATCGAACAGCTCCTTGATCTGCATGCCCGGCGGCGCCGCCGCGCGCGCCGTGACCAGCGCCTGCTTGACGGCGTTGACGACCGCGAGCGTCGATGCGTTGCCGTTTTTGATGATGCTGAGCAGCACCGAGCGGCGGCCGTCGGTGCGCACGATGTTCTGCTGCACCGCATTGCCGTCGTGGACCTGGCCGACGTCCTTCACGAAGATGGTGGCGCCGTTGGCGTATTTGATCGGGATGTTGTTGAGGTCGTCGATGCTGGTGGGGACCGCGTTGGTGCGGACGGTAAACTGGGTATCGCCGATCTTGGCCGAGCCCGACGGCAGCGTCAGGTTCTGGGCGTTGACAGCGTTGACCACGTCGAGCGGCGTCAACCCCTTGGCCTGCAGCTTCAGCGGATCGATGTCGACCATGATCTGGCGGTACTTGCCGCCGGCGGGCGTCGGCAGCGTGACGCCGTGGATGGGGGCGAGCTGCTGGCGCAGCCGGTAGATGCCGTAGTCGTAGAGCTGCTGCTCGCTGAGGGTGTCGGACGACAGCCCGATCTGCAGCACGGGAACGCTGGAGGCATTATATTGGACCACCACCGGCGCCTGGATGCCCGGCGGCATCAGCACGCGGATGAAGTTGGTCGCCGAAACGATCTGGGAGATCGCGAGATCGAGGTTCACGTCGGGCTGGAAGAACACCTTCTGCACCGAAATGCCGTTCAGCGTCTGCGCCTCGATGTCCTGGATGCCGTTGACGCTGGAGGACAGCGCGAACTGGCTGTAGGTCGTGACCCGCTGCTCCATTTCCGGCGTGCTGAGGCCGGTGTACTGCCAGACAATGGTGACCACCGGGATGTTGATCTCGGGGAAGATGTCGGTCGGCATCGACACGATCGCGGTCGAGCCGAGAAACAGCACGAGCGTGGCCAGCACGTAAAACGTGTAGGGAAGTCTCAGAGCAAAGCGTACAATTCCCAAGACCGGACCCTTGGCCTGCGATCAATTCGCATTTAGATGCGGCTTCTTTCGCACCGCCGCAACCCGACTGGCGGCATATCTCGCCGCCAAGCCATGCCCGCGCGGTGGTCGTCGATGTCGACGCGACGATAGGAACCATCGCGGTCGATCCGGGGCTCTCGCCTCGATCACGAAAATCCGGGCAGCAATCACGAAAATGAGAGCATTCCGTTGAATTCGCTTTGAAAGATACAAGACCGACCCGGCAGTGCCAAGGCGTGGCCCGGCTCCGGCACGGCCCAGCCCGAAGCGCGCCCGCAAACGGCTAGCGGCGCGGTCCCGCAGCGGAAAGGCCGCGCTTGAGCCGCATCACGTAGCCGATGACTTCGGCGACCGCCTGGTAGTGCTCGATCGGAATTTCGCTGTCGATCTCGACGGTGGCGTGCAGCGCGCGCGCCAGCGGCGGATTCTCGACGATCGGCACGTCGTTGGCCTTGGCCACTTCCCTGATCTTGAAGGCGATGACGTCGGCGCCCTTGGCGACGCAGATCGGCGCCGCCATGCCGCGCTCGTATTTCAGGGCCACGGCGAAGTGGGTCGGGTTGGTGATGACCACCGAGGCGGCCGGCACCGCCGCCATCATCCGCTTCTTCATGCGCGCCTGGCGCAGCTGCCGGATGCGTCCCTTGATATGCGGGTCGCCTTCCGACTGCTTGAATTCTTCCTTGATCTCCTGCAGCGACATCTTCTGCCGCTCGAACCATTGCCGATACTGGAAGAAGTAGTCGGCGGCGGCCACCACCGCGAGCAGCGCCACCACCGCGCCGAACAACTGCATCGCCAGCGCCTTCGCGACGCCCAGCAGCGCCGCGGGATCGAGATGGACCATGGCCTCGATGCGATGGCGCTGCGGCCACAGGATCGCCGCCATCACGGCGCCCAGCGCCAGCATCTTGACCAGGCCCTTGAGGAAGTTCGCCGCGGCCTGCTTGCCGAACAGCCGCTTCGCCCCCGCCATCGGCGACAGCTTGCTGAATTTCGGGATCAGCGCGTCGGCCGACCAGACCAGCCGATGCTGCACCAGATTGCCGGCCAGACCCGACAGCACCAGCATGAAGATCGGCACGCCCAGGACCCCGAGCAGCATCAGTTCGAGGCTTTTCGTCAGCGCCAGCAGGCCGGGGCCGTCGACCCGGATCATGTAGGCCTTCTCGATCAGGTTGCGCAGCGACGCGCCGAGACCGCTCGCCACGCCGCCGGAGAACGACGACATCACCAATGCGGCGCCGGCAATGACGAACCAGCTGTTGACCTCCTGGCTCTTGACGACGTCGCCACGATCGTGGGCGTCGTCAAGACGTTTTTGCGTTGGGTCCTGTGTCTTTTCCGAGGCGTCGTCGTCAGCCATCGTTGGAGTGTCCTTGGGTGTCGGCGCCCCTCGTCAGGGCGAAAGCTGATGCATGACGCCGCCGAAATAGTCGAGGAACGTTCCCATCATCGTCGCCAGCACCACGATGAGGATGAGAAAGCCCGTCAGAATCGACAACGGCATGCCGACGAAATAGACCTGCATCTGCGGCATCATGCGCGCGAGCAGCCCGAGCCCGACGTTGAAGACGAGGCCGAATACGATGAAGGGCGACGCCAGCTGGATGCCGATCCTGAACGCCGAGGCGAACGCCTTGGTGGCAAGCGCGGCGATGTCGCCGCTCGGCATCAGTTCGCCGGGCGTGAAGATCCGGTAGCTGTCGGCGAGCGCCGCGATCACCAGGTGATGCATGTCGGTCGCGAACAGCAGCGTCAGCCCGAGCAGCGTGAGGAAGTTGCCGACCAGCGCGCCCTGCTGGCCCTGCGTCGGGTCGACCGAGGTGACGAAGCCGAGCCCGAGCTGCTGGGCGATGACGGAGCCGGCCACCGCGAGCGCGGCGAGCGTGACCCGCGCGGTGGCGCCGAGCACGATGCCGACGGTGATCTCCTGCACCATCATCACCAGCAACGGGGTCAGCGACGTCATGTCGACGTGGTAGGCGGCGCGATGCAGCGGCAGGATGATCAGCGTCAGCATCAGCGCGATCGAGAGCTTGATGCGGGTCGGGATATTGGTCTCGCCGAAGCCGGGCAGCAGCATCACCATGGCGCCGATGCGGGCGAACGCCAGCATGAAGGCGGCGGCAAGCGCAGGCAGCAATGAGATGTCGACGCGCATCGCCGGGAACTACCCTGATCAATCCATACCGCGCCGGGTACGACGTCGCGGCACGCAGGCCACGACGCCGCCGCGCTCGGGCGCCCCGAATCGCCCGCGGCCCGGTCCCAAGCCTTCATCATCATGCGCTAGCCCGAGACGATTCGCGACGAGATCCGCATCATGTGGCTGTGCAGCGCATCGGCCATGAACGGCAGCGCCAGCAGCAGCGTCATGAAGATCGCCAGGATCTTCGGCACGAACACCAGCGTCTGCTCCTGGATCTGCGTCAGCGCCTGCACCAGCGAGACCGCGACGCCGACCACCAGACCGACGATCATCAGCGGCGACGACACCACCACAATGGTCCACACCGCGTCGCGCGCGACGTCGAGAACTTCACCACCCGTCATTACCTTGAACTCCTGTGCGGCCGGCCGCGGTCAGATCGACATCTTCATGACGTCTTCATAGGCCGCGATCACCTTGTCGCGCACCGACACCAGGGTCGACACCGCGACGTCGGTCTCGGCGACCGCGGTCACCACGTCCATGACATTGGCCTTGCCCTTGGCCATGGCGATCGTCTGGGCGTCGGATTTGCGGCCGGCCTCCATGACGTTGCCGATGGTGTCCTTGAGCAGATCGCCGAACGACGGCGCGCCGGTCCCGGTATCGAGCGCCGATCCCGATTTGCCGGCACTGCCGGCGGTATCCAGGATGCGCGCCAGGCTGGCATAGGCGTTCGCGGCGACGGTCGGGGTAGCCATGGCTTATCCTCCTGATCAGGATTTGAGAATATTGAGCGTTTGCTGGATCATCCGGCGCGTCGCGGAGATGACATTGAGGTTGGCCTCGTAGGAGCGCTGGGCCTCGCGCATGTCGGTCATTTCGACGGTCGGGTTGACGTTGGGATATTTGACGTTGCCGGTGGCATCGGCCGCCGGATTGCCGGGTTCGTACTTGACGCGGAACGCGGACATGTCCGGCTTGATGGTGCCGAGCGAGACGACGCGGGCGTCGAGCGTACGGTCGAGCTGGGACGAAAAGGTCGGCACCTTGCGCCGGTAGGGATCGCCGCCCGGCGTCTGCGCCGTCGAATCGGCGTTGGCGAGGTTTTCCGTCAGCACCCGGATCCGCCCCGCCTGGGCGCGCAGACCGGATTTTGCGATGCTCATCGCCTTGAGGAAGTCCATTCCGTCGGTCATCGGTGATCTCCCGGTACTGACCATTCTGAAGTGAGGCGGATGTCCCGGTCGCGGCGCTCGTGCGCCGCGCCGTTACTTTCCGATCGCGGTTTTCAAGAGCCCGAGGCTTTTGCTGTAGAGCGAGGTCGCCGCGGCGAAATCGATCTGGTTGGCCGCCGACTTGTGCATTTCGTCTTCGAGGCTGACGGCGTTGCCGGCAGGGCGGGTTTCATAGCTGTCCTTGGTGTTGCTGGAGAAACTGTCGCTGCCACCGGACGCCGTGATATGGGAGGCGCTGGTACGCATCATCGGCAGCGAACTGCCCGGCCCGGCGAGCGCGCGATCGAAGTTCGGTTCCACGAGGTCGCGCGGCTTGTAGTTGGGGGTGTCGGAATTGGCGACGTTTTCGGCAAGCACGCGCTGGCGTTCCTGGTGCCATTGCATCCGGGTGCGCAGGAGATTCAGTGTGGGAATGTCGGTTATCGGCATGGCTGGCCTCTCCGCCCGCGCGATTCTGGCCATCACGGCGGGTCGGCAGAATTTGCCGGCCTTATGGTTAACAACCAGTTAAGGCGTCGATGGGCTCATTTTTGCCATGAAGTCTCCGTTAACCATCGAAGCCATTGAAACGACGACGATAGCGCCGCTTTGGTGGGCCGCTGCTCGGGACCAGAAGAGCCGGTGTCCCGAAGCGGGACGGCAAATGCTGCCGGACCACGTTAACCATGACGGCGCTGACGAGGCTGTCCGCAGCCGGCGGGGCTGATAGAGACTAGGGCTGGAACCGTCAACGCCGGCCACGACGAGACACACTGGTAGGCCGGGCGCATCCCAGGCCGCAGGTTTGCCCACAGCGGCATTCGACGAATCTGCGGATTGAAGTATGCTTGCGACGAGTGTCCTTTCGAATCC
>JBKQQE010000467.1:0-6665 GCA_052326245.1 Xanthobacteraceae bacterium
AGACGCTGGGCGTCGGCATCATCGATTCCAGCATCGTCGATCCCCGGGTGATCTTCGCGGCGCTGATGGGCGCGATCGTGTGGAACCTGGTGACCTGGGGCGTCGGCATCCCGTCCTCGAGCTCGCACGCCCTGATCGGCGGGCTGGTGGGCGCCGGCTTCGCCAAGGCCGGCCTTGCTGCCATGGTGTGGGACGGCCTGATCAAGACGGTGCTGGCGATCGTGCTGTCGCCGGTGCTCGGCTTCGTCCTCGCGCTGGTGCTGGTGGCGATCGTCTCGTGGCTGTCGGTGCGCTCGACGCCGTTTGCGGTCGACCGCGCGTTCCGGACCTTGCAGTTCGCCTCGGCCTCGCTGTATTCGCTCGGCCACGGCGGCAACGATGCCCAGAAGACCATGGGGATCATCGCGGTGCTGCTGTATTCGCAGGGCTATCTGGGCGCGACCTTCAGCGTGCCATTCTGGGTTGTGATCTCCTGCCAGGCCGCCATGGGGCTCGGCACGCTGATGGGCGGCTGGCGCATCGTCCGGACCATGGGGAGCCGCATCACGCGGCTGACCCCGATGCAGGGCTTCTGCGCCGAAACCGGCGGCGCCGCGACCTTGTTCATCGCCACCGCATTTGGCGTGCCGGTCTCGACCACCCATACCATCACCGGGGCCATTATCGGGGTGGGGGCGGCCCGGCGGATCTCCGCCGTGCGCTGGAACGTGGCGAGCTCGATCGTCGTCGCCTGGGTGATCACGATTCCCGCTTCCGCCGCCGTGGCCTGGGTAAGCTATTGGCTGGCCTGGGCCTTGCACTAGGGTCCGTACTCAATTAAGGATTCCAGCGCAGCCTGAGTTGTGATTCAAGGTTTCCGAATCGAGGGAGGCCTTGATGAGGAAACAGCTTTATTGGCTCAGCGACACGGAATGGAAACGGCTTGAACCGCTGCTGCCGCGTGGGCGGCGCGGTGCGCATCGGGTTGATGACCGTCGTGTGATCAGCGGGATCGTCCATATGCTGCGTTCGGGAGCGCGCTGGCGCGACTGTCCGCCGGAATACGGCCCCTACACAACGATCTATAACCGCTTCAACCGCTGGAGCCGGCAGGGCCTCTGGTTCGTGATGTTTGAGGCTTTGACTGGCTCAACCGGCGTCATCGGCACGGTGGCCATCGACAGCTCCCACATCAAGGCGCACCGCTCGGCAGCGGGCGGAAAAGGGGGGCCTTCAAAGAAGCCATCGGCCGCTCGCGCGGCGGGCGGACCACGAAAATCCATGCCCTGACAGATGCCGAGGGCAGGCCGCGCGTGCTGATGCTCTCACCCGGCAACATCAACGATATCGCCTTTGCCCCCGCTTTGATCGCCGCTGCAGGGCCGATCAAGCGCCTCATCGCCGACAAGGCATACGACGCCAACAGCCTTCGCCAGCTTCTCGCCGACCAATGCGCCAAGGCCGTCATTCCATCGACCATGAGCCGCCGTCGGCCGATACCCTATAGCAAGACCATCTACCGCCAGCGCAATCTGATCGAACGCATGTTCGCGCGCCTCAAGGACTTCCGCAGGATCGCAACACGCTACGACAAGCTCGCACGAAACTTCCTGGCGGGCGCACTAATCGCGGCCACAGTCCTATGGTGGCTCAATTGAGTCCGGACCCTAGAGCCTGTACGCGTGGGGAGGGTACACGCCGCCGGCGGCGACCGCCTGCCGCGCCAGCGAACCCCTTGATCCCGCCGTGTTTCTTTGTCACACGCTCAGCCCATGTCCGATCTTGCACTCACCACCGAGGCCCCGTCTTCGCCGCTCGCCGCCGAGGTCGCGCGCCGGCGCACCTTTGCCATCATCTCGCACCCTGACGCCGGCAAGACCACGCTGACGGAAAAGCTGCTGCTGTTCGGCGGCGCCATCAACCTGGCCGGACAGGTCAAGGCCAAGGGCGAGCGCCGCAACACCCGCTCGGACTGGATGAAGATCGAGCGCGAGCGCGGCATTTCCGTCGTGACCTCGGTGATGACCTTCGAGTTCGAGGGCCTCGTCTTCAATCTGCTCGACACCCCCGGTCACGAGGACTTCTCGGAAGACACCTACCGCACCCTGACGGCGGTGGACTCCGCGGTGATGGTGATCGACGCCGCCAAGGGTATCGAGGCGCGGACCCGCAAGCTGTTCGAGGTCTGCCGGCTGCGCGACATTCCGATCATCACCTTCATCAACAAGATGGATCGCGAGAGCCGCGACCCGTTCGACCTGCTCGACGAGATCGAAAAGACGCTGGCGCTCGACACCACTCCGATGACCTGGCCGGTCGGACGCAGCCGCGACTTCATCGGAACCTACGACATCGCTACCGGCGGCGTGCGGCTGCTCGAAGGCGGCGGCGCCAAGACCGGCGCGGCCGAGCAGATCGCGATCTCCCAACTGGCGTCGCGCAACCCGAACCTCGATGCCGCGGCGATCGAGGAGGAACTGGCGCTGGTCTCGGAAGCCTGCAAGCCGTTCGACCTCGCCGCGTTCCGCGAGGGCCACCTGACCCCGGTCTATTTCGGCAGCGCGCTGCGCAATTTCGGTGTCGGCGACCTGCTGGAAGGGCTCGGCCGCTACGCGCCGCCGCCGCGGGCCCAGGACAGCAACCTGCGTAAGGTCGATGCCGCCGAACCGCGGATGTCCGCTTTCGTGTTCAAGATCCAGGCCAACATGGATCCCAATCACCGCGATCGCATCGCTTTTGCAAGGCTGTGTTCGGGCAAGCTGACGCGTGGCATGAAGGCCAAGCTGACGCGCACCGGCAAGCCCATGAGCCTGTCGTCGCCGCAGTTCTTCTTTGCCCAGGACCGCGCGCTGGCTGACGAGGCCTACGCCGGCGACGTGGTCGGAATTCCCAACCACGGCACGTTGCGGATCGGCGACACGCTGACCGAGGGCGAGGACATCACATTCGTCGGCGTTCCCAGTTTCGCGCCGGAAATCCTGCGCCGCGTCCGCCTCACCGATGCGATGAAGGCCAAGAAGCTCAAGGAAGCGCTGCAGCAGATGTCGGAGGAGGGCGTCGTGCAGGTGTTCCGCCCGCGCGACGGTTCGCCGGCCCTGGTCGGCGTGGTCGGGCAGCTGCAGCTCGACGTGCTGAAGGCGCGGCTCGACGCCGAATACGGCCTGCCGGTCGATTTCGAGGTCAGCGAGTTCTCGCTGGCGCGCTGGATCTCGGCGGACGACCGCAAGGCCCTCGACGCCTTCGTCAACGCCAACGGCTCCGGCATCGCCGAGGACGTCGACGGCGACCTCGTATTCCTGGCCAGGAACCAGTTCTATCTCGACTACACCCGCGAGCGCGCGGAAGGCATCCATTTCGCCAACGTCAAGGACGTGAAGAAGACCTCCGGGGCGTGAAGTTCGCTGGCCGCCGGGGACTCGCTGGTCCTCGCCGCGCGAGCGCCGCTCTCGCTGCGCCGGCAGCCATCATCACCATCACCGTGACCGTGGCCTTGGGCGGGCACCCATGGCGAGCAGGCGCAACGGCGCTTGCCAAAAACCGTCTCCGGTGCCAATGTATCCACTGGATGTATATGGAGGAGACAGCCGGTGACAGATCCGGTGACATATTCCCGCGCGGGATCCATCAGTTCCATCGTCATGAACGACGGCAAGGCCAACGTCATGTCGTTGCGCATGCTCAACGCGCTGCACGCCGCCTTCGACCAAGCGGAGCGGGACAACACGGTGGTGATCCTGAGCGCCCGGGGCAAGCACTTCTCGGGAGGGTTCGACCTCAACGTGTTGGCGCGGGGCAGCGCGGAGGATCAATATCTGATGGTCAAGGCCGGCGCCGAACTCGCATTGCGCATCCTGTCGTTTCCGACCCCGGTCGTTGCCGCCTGCCACGGCAACGCGTTCCCGATGGGAGCCTTCCTGATCATGTCGTCCGATCACCGCATCGCGGCGAAGGGCAGCTACCGGATCGGCATGAACGAGGTTGCGATCGGGCTGACGGTTCCGCGCTTCGCCGTGGAAGTCGCGCGCCAGCGGCTGACGCCGGCCTATTTTAGCCGCGCGGTAGTGACAGGAGAGATGTTCGGGCCGCAAGAGGCCGTGGTGGCGGGTTTCTTCGATCGCCTGGTGCCGGCAGCCGAGCTGGAGCAAGCCGCCCGCGCCGCCGCGACCGCGCTGACGTCGATCAATATGGCCGCCCACGCCGCCACCAAGGCGCGGGCCCGGGGTGCCGTGATCAAGCTGATCCGGGCCGCGATCGACGAGGACATCACCCCCCGCTACGGCGAGGACCGGGTGGCGAACCGCGGCGTCGACGCCTGAACGGATCGAGGCTGCGTCCGCCACGGGCGCTGCCGGCGCCGGGAGTGGCGTTTTGACCGGCGCCTTTGTAAGAAGGCGCATGACGACGAAACCGCAACGGGCGACCTACCGGCACGGCAATCTCAAGGCGGAGGCTGTATCGGTTGCCTCCCGGCTGGTGGCGGAATCGGGCCACGAATCGCTGAGCTTGCGCCAGGTGGCCGACGCGGCGGGGGTCGCCCACCGCTCGCTCTACAATCATTTCGCGGACCGCGAAGCGCTGCTCGATGCAGTCGCGACCGATGCCTATACGCGGCTTGCCGCAGTCCTCGGCAAGGCCCGGAGCCCCGAAGACTATATGGCGAAGTATGTCCACTTTGCGCTCGCCCACCGCTCGATCTATGCCCTGATGACAAGCCGGCCGCACGCGACGATGAAGCTCAATCCGCCGCTGCAGCAGGCCGTCCACAAGGTGATCACCGAGGCGATGCGGATTTTCTGCCGCGACATCGCCGCGCCGGCCGACCGGCGCCGCCAGGTGATGAAGATCTACACCTTGCTCTATGGCGGCATTTCGCTCTATGCCGCCGGCATCCTCGACGTCGCGAACGAGAAAGCGCTTGTTGCCGAGCTGTCGGCGATGATCACGACGATGGATCGCTCTTGATCGCGTTGCTTCCATGCCCAGCCAACGTCGGGGACGTGAAGAAGCACGGGTGAGGCTGTCACTGCCGGGCGTGCGCCCTGGCCGTTGCGATGGCCTCAGGCTACCATGTCGACCTTGCCGTCCTTGAGCCGGTAGACGCCGCCAACCACCTTGAGTTTGCCCTGTTCGACCGCGGCGCTCAGGATCGGCGTTGCGGATTTGAGCTTCGCGACGGTGTCGATCACGTTTTGGCGAATCGCGTTTGCGAGTGGGTCGCCAGGCTGCGATGAACTCGCCCTGACGGCCGGCGTGAGCGCGGCGACCAGCGACGGCAGGTGCCCGGGCAGCGTCGAGCCGTCCCTGAGCGACTTGATCGTGGCGTCTACCGCCCCACAGCTGTCGTGACCGAGAACGAGGATCAAGGGCATTCCGAGATTGGCGGCGGCGTACTCCATACTTGCGACGGTGTCCTCGTTGGCGAAGTTTCCAGCGACACGGCACACGAACAGGTCGCCTCGCGCGGCATCGAACGCGTATTCCGGCGCGATGCGGGAATCGGCACAGCTCAGAATGCCGGCATAGGGGTTCTGGCCGCCGACCAGGGCTTCGCGCTCATGCATGAAGTCGTGACGCCGCGACAGCCCCTCGACGTAGCGTTCGTTCCCCCTCAGCAGCCGCTGAACCGCGGCATCCGGAGACAGCACATTCTGCGGCTTCGGAGGCGTCTTGATCGGCTTGGCTTCGGCTGCGCTCCCCAGCGCCAGCCCTGCCGACAATGCGGCTGCCGTCAGCAGGATCGTGCGGCGCGAGGTGATCATCGAGGCAACCGGATTCTGCTGCCGGCAATTCTTGCACATGCGGGACCCCTGCTGGTCGGACAACGATGATACCGTAGCACTGTTGCAGCATCGCCACGAGGCCCCACACAAGACACTGCAAAATTGCCGCGAAATTGCCGGCAACTCAGTGGCCGCGCCGGTGGCTTGCCACGCCGGCAAGGTTGCTCACGGCTTGACGGCTTCGACGATCGCAATGCGGTGATCTCGACTTGATGCAACGTGTGTTGCGCCTAGATTTCGAGCGACGGCAGTCGATCGGCTGGGTTCGTCATGGCACGCTGGGCTCGTTTTGTGATGATAGGCATCGGCGTATGGGTCGGCCTCGGCGGCCCGGCTTCCGCGCGCCACCGCCGCCCCGTCGACGCCACGCCGTTTTCCCATTCACCCTGCAGCGTGCTGGACAATCGGCCGTGCACGCCGACGGTCTGCAGTCCGCTCGACCACGGTCCGTGCATTCCGGAGCTGAACTATCCGATCGGCGAGGACCTGCGCCTCACGGTGGAATCGCATCCGGGCGAGCAGGACGCGGCCAAATACCAAAAGCCGGAACATCCGCTCGACAGCATCGGCGAGCTGTTTGCGGCCCTGCGGTCTTGCTGGACGGCGCCGGATCCGGGCGTCGCCCGCGCGGGCATGGAGATGTCGGTCCGATTCAGCATCAGGCGCGACGGCGAGCTGGTCGCGCCGCCGCGTCTGACCTATGCGACAGCGGCGGCTTCGACGCAGACTCGCGCCATCTACCGTCACGCCATCGACGAAGCGCTCGCGCGCTGCGTTCCGTTGGTGCGCCCAGCATGGGCGCACTCTTATGGGTGAAAGTCCCATCGTGAGCTGATCACAGCGAGCGAAGCGAAGCGCAACTGCATGAGGGTGACCGAGTGTGGGAAGGAAGCGTGGAGCGAAGCT
>JBKQQE010000468.1:0-3026 GCA_052326245.1 Xanthobacteraceae bacterium
TCGCGCGGCGGCAAGTTCGACGACGCCAAGCAGCCGGCGGTCAATGCGGCGGCCTACCCCTACACGGGGCCGAGCGGATACGAGTGCATGCCGCAATATATTTCCGACGCGCGCGGGCCGTTCGGGCGCAACGCCCAGCCCACCAGGACCATCCGCGAAGCGATCCGCGCGGCCGGTTTTGCGACGCCGGTGGTCGGTGCGGGCGGCGTGCACAACTTCGACATGGCCGAGGGGTTTCTTGCCGACGGGGTCTGCGACATTGTCGGCGCCGCGCGCCAGGCGCTGGCCGATCCGGACTGGACGTTGAAGATCGCGCGCGGTCGCGGCGACGCGGTGCGGACCTGCGAATACACCAATTATTGCGAGGGACTCGACCAGAAGCACAAGTCCGTCACTTGCCAGTTGTGGGACAAGACCGGGCTCGACGAGCCGGGCGTGGCAATGGCCTCGGACGGCAAGCGGCGGTTGACCGCGCCGGCGTGGCGGGACCGCTGATAGCGGAGCGCCTTCACACGGTGGCCGAGAGCTTGCGCACATCGATGGTCCGCGTCGCCGCCCCAACCGATATATCGTAGTGATCGGTCTGCAGGACGTCGCTGATGTTGCGCGGCCGGTAGGCGACGACGTTGACGCCGCCGCGGCGACGCAGGCTGTCATATACCAGGCCCGCGCGGCCGGCGGCGCGAAGCTCCTCGCCGAACCGTTGCGAGGCGAGGTAGCTGTCGCCGGCATAGATCTCCGCCAGTCTTTGCTGCTGGGCGCGGATGTCACGGTAGTCGCCGTGCAGGGTGGCCGCGTAGGCGCGGAAGCTGCGCCGCATCGACACAACGCCGCGTGCGTGCGCCTCGCGGCGAAGGTGGTGGCCGACTTCGGCGGCGGCGGTGCGCAGATCGTCGGCGGCGTACCAGGCGCCGAGGACGTCGCTGTTGAATCGCATGCCGCCGGGCGCGACATGCAGGAAGGCCGCCATCACGATGCTGGCATTGGCGACGCCGTAGACCCATTCGCCCTGCGGCAGACGGCGGAGGCGATCGGCCACCAGCCGGTCATTGGTCCAGCCGACGAGTTCCATGACCGCCTGCAGATCCGCCGCCGTCGCCACCGTGTCGAACACGCCGATCGGCGGGAAGCGCGATGGGATCAGCCGAAATGCCGGCCGCGGCGCGGGCGCGATGGCGTCGCTCACCGCAGCACGATCTCGCTGTCTTCATAGGGAGCAAAGGCTTGATCGATGCCGTTCGGCGGCATGTAGAGTCCGCCGCGCGCGCCGTCGAGAAAGCGCCGCACCGTGAGCAGGCCGTCCTGGGTGCCGCTGGTCGCGACCTCGAGCGGCGGCCGGCCGCCGAACACCGGCGCGGCATGGGCGGTGCGCAGCCATTCGACGCCGAGCTGCTCGGTCGCAAACAGGATGCCGAGGGCCTGGTGGATGCCGAGAACTGCTGAAATGCGGGTCAGAACATCGACGTCGAGGGTGAAAGCGCCATGGGCGCGGGCCTGCCGGCACCAGTTGTGATAGGTCGAGCGCGACGGCAGGCCGAGCATCAGAAGGCGCTGCTGCTCGTTCAAACCCCACAGGTCCGCGATCGCCAGAAATGTCCGCAGCGCCGGCGCGCTGAGACGGCGCCGGTTGGCCGGCGCAAAGCGGGCGACGTCGAGCTGCGGCGGTCCGCTTCCGAGCGGTTGCAGCTTTGGGATGGAGGTCTTTCGCGGGCGTACCATGTCGCCTTCATCCTTGTCTTATTTTGTATATAGTCCAAATTTAGACAATTGGCAATGGGCTGCCGTTGCTGTCTCCATGCCACTTGCCTTGCCCCCAGTGGACACACCCATACTCTCCGGCTTAACTCCGCCCCAACCGAAGTGAGGAAATCGACCCATGACTCTGCTGCCCGCCGACCGTCTCGACCCCGTCGCGCCCGTACCTGCCGGGGGCGCGCGTCCGCTCCGGACGTCGGAACAGGCGCAAGCGATTTATGCAATGCCGTTCAACGACCTGCTGTTCCGGGCGCAGACCATCCACCGCCAGAATTTCGATCCCAATGCGGTCCAGCTCAGCCGTCTTCTGAATATCAAGACCGGCGGCTGTCCGGAGGATTGCGGATACTGCAGCCAGTCGTCGCATTATCCGTCGGGGTTGACCGCCTCCAAGCTGATGGAGGTGGAGCGCGTCATCGCCGAGGCGCGCAAGGCGCGTGACTCCGGCGCCACGCGCTATTGCATGGGCGCGGCCTGGCGCAGTCCGAAGGACCGCGACATGGACGCCGTGATTGCCATGGTGAAGGGGGTCAAGGCGCTCGGGATGGAGACCTGCATGACGCTCGGCATGCTCGACCGGCATCAGGCCCGGGTACTGGGCGAAGCCGGTCTTGATTACTACAATCACAACATCGATACGTCGGAGCGGTATTATAAAGATATCATCACGACGCGTCATTTCGCCGACCGCATCGAGACGCTGGAACATGTCCGTGCCTCCGGCGTGAAGGTGTGCTGCGGCGGCATTGTCGGCATGGGCGAGACCGCCGCCGACCGCGTCGACATGCTGGTCACGCTGGCGAACCTTCCAGAACCGCCTGAAAGCGTTCCGATCAACATGCTGATCCCGATGGAAGGCACGCCGCTGGCTGCGGTGGCCCCGATCGATCCGATCGAGTTCGTCCGTACCGTGGCGCTCGCCCGCATCATGATGCCGGAATCCTTCGTGCGACTCTCTGCCGGCCGTACAGCCATGAGCGATGAAATGCAGGCGCTGTGCTTCTTCGCCGGAGCCAATTCCATTTTTGTCGGAGACACCCTGTTGACGGCGGGCAATCCCGAAGCCGACAAGGACAGGGCGCTGTTTGGAAAACTCGGCCTAAAGGCGCTGAACGACCCGGCGCCGCTCGGCTGAAGGGCGGCGCGGGGGCATTATCGCCGCAACGCCGTTACTTCGAATCGTCGGCCGATTGCGCTAGTGTCCCGGTTCTAACATTCGCATCACTTTGCGGCGGGCTCGTTTGCGAATGTTAGAACCATAGGGACACTAG
>JBKQQE010000469.1:0-7540 GCA_052326245.1 Xanthobacteraceae bacterium
GGATTCGAAAGGACACTAGAAATCCAAGATTTTAGTGTGGTTTGGTTCAGAAAATCGCTTTGAGTAGTCGCCGCGAGTATGTAGCGAATTTCTGAACCACCACACTAGATCGGGGCCTTCGCGTCGATCACGTTCCTGCATCGGCCGCCGGGCGGCGCTCCGGTCGGCGCGGCGCCGGAATAGGGCGCGCCCTACCGGTAGCCGGCCGCCTGCAGTTCGAACAGTTCGGAATAGCGGCCCGACTGCGCCAGCAGCTCGTCATGGGTGCCGGCAGCCTCGATCCTTCCGTCGGCGAGAACGAGGATGCGGTCGGCCATCCGGACGCTGGAAAAGCGGTGCGAGATCAGGATCGTCGATTTGCCGGCGCTGAGCTCCTTGAAGCGCCGAAACACCTCGAATTCCGACCGCGCGTCGAGCGCCGCGGTCGGCTCGTCCAGGATCAGCACCGCCGCTTCCCGCATATAGGCCCGCGCGATCGCGATCTTCTGCCACTCGCCGCCGGACAATTCGATTCCGTCCCTGAACCGCTTGCCGATCATCTGCTGGTAGCCGCCCGGCAGCCTGGCAATCACCTCGTCGGCCTGGCTGCGCTTCGCCGCGCGGGCGATGCGGGCCTGGTCGTGGCGCGCGTCGATCTTGCCGACGGCGATGTTGTCGCCGGCGCTGAGATTGTAGCGGACGAAATCCTGGAAGATGACGCCCATGTTGCCGCGCAGCGCCTCCAGATCGTAGTCCCGCAGGTCATGGCCATCGAGCAGGATGCGACCCTCGTCCGGATCGTAGAGCCGCGTCAGCAGCTTCACCAGGGTGGTCTTGCCGGCGCCGTTCTCTCCCACCAGCGCCAGCACTTCGCCGGCGTGAAGCGTGAAGTCGAGATGGCGCACCGCCCACCGTTCCGAGCCGGGGTAGCGGAAGCCGACGTCTTCGAACGCGAAGCCGTGCGCGATCGGGTTCGGAAACGGGCGCGGGTGCTGCGGCGACAGGATCTCGGGCTTGACCTCGAAGAACGAGAACAGGTCGTTGAGATACAGCGCCTGGCTCGCGGTGCTGGAGAAGCTCGTCAGCAGGCCCTCGAGCAGGGTGCGCAGGCGCAGGAAGGAGCCGGCGAGGAAGGTGAGGTCCCCGACCGAAAACATCCCCGTCAGCGTTCGCCACGTAATGTACGCATAGGCCAGATAGTAGCCGACGGTGCCGATCGCGGTAAACAGCCCGCCCCAGCCGGCGCGCCGCATCGCCAGCCGCCGGTTCGCCGCATAGAAGGCGGTCGCAAGGCGGATGTAGCGCTCGATCAGGAAGCCGTTGAGGCCGAAAATCTTGACTTCCTTGGCGGTTTCCACGCTGGCGGCGGTCTGCCGCACATAGTCGAGCTCGCGCCGCTCCGGCGTGCGGACAAAATCCAGCGAATAGCTTTGGGCGTTGAAATGCGCCTCGCCGACGAAGGCCGGCACCAGGGCCAGGAGCAGCAGGACGATCAGCCAGGGCGCATAGAAAACCAGTCCGGCGGCAAAGCTGGCCACGGTGACGATATCCTGCCCCTGACTGAACAGCTGTCCCATCAGCGTCATGCGGCCGCTGGTTTGCCGGCGCGCCCGCTCCAGCTGATCCTGAAATTCGGAGTCCTCGAAGTCCTCCAGATCGAGCGTGGCCGCATGCTCCATCAGGCGCACGCTCGAGGCGTTGGACACGCGCTCCGAGAGCAGGCTGTCGATCAGCGCGACGACGCGCCCGAGAACGTCCGCGAGCACCGCCAGCACGAACTCGCAGAGCAGCAGCAGGCCGAGCCAGTTCAACAGGCCGCTGTCGAGCCAGGCCCGCAGCGTTTCCGGCTTGTGCGGCAGCTGCACCAGCAGCACCACGCTGTCGATGATCAGCTTGCCGACAAACAGGGTGACGACCGGCATCACCGCGCGCGCCAGGCGCAGCGCAATCGCCGCGGCCGTCAGCAGCCGGCTTGTGCGCCAGACCATGGTCAGGAAGGGGCGCAGATTCCTCAGCGCGCCGACGCGTTCCTTGAGGGATTTGCCGGGCATCGCGGACGGCTGGCTCGCCGCCGGCCCGGATGGCCGCCGCGCGTCTCCGTCGCTATCCTGCCGCGACATCCAGGGCAATCCCGAGAAGGTTCATAACCTGCTATGTAGGCGCGCCCGATGACTTTTCCACCGACCGGCGTCGGCAGTCATGCAAAATCTTGCCGATCGATCGGCAAGTCGCCTGTCCAGGGCGCGCGGCGACGGAGCCGTCGCCGAAGGCTGATCGAGGATTTGCGGATCGGGATCGATCGGCCTGCGAGCGGCGCCTTCAGCTCGACAGCAACTGGAACACGACGATGGGAGTCCCGCCCAGCACCATCGCCCAGAACGCCACCGCCGACACCACCAGGATGTCCAGGATTCGTTGATTTCCGCCGGTGAGCACGTGTTTCCCCCGGCAAGCCGCTAAAGCCTTCATTCCCGTCCCCCGATTTTTCTAGCTTGAGCCGGTACGCTAGCGGTCGAGGCCGAACAATTGGGCCTCGGCTTCGGTCGCATTCGCCGCGTTCTGCTCACATAAAATTAGGCGAGTATACCGTTCATTGGACCAATTTGTCCGGCCTGACGGCGCCGAATTTACCAAGCTTTCACGATTTCTTTGTCCGTCCGTCCGGGAGCTCCTACATCCGGACGATGAAAAACGTCGGCGCCCTACCGGACATCCTCCCGTCGCTCACTACGGAGCGGAAGGCACAGAAGCTGTTTGCGAAGCTGCGTTGGCCGGAAGGCGTCCGGTGCCCGCGGTGCGACCATGATCGCGTCTACGCCACCAAGGGGCCGAACGAGGACCGGCCCCAGTGGAAGTGCGCAAAGTGCCGTCGAAAGTTCTCCGGCACGACCGGCACGATCTTTGAGGCCAGCCACATCCCCATGAAGCACTGGCTCTACGCCATGTTCATGGTCTGCTCGTCCCGGAAGGGCGTCAGCGCCAAACAGATCCAGCGGTCCCTGAGTATCACGTACAAGGCGGCCTGGTTCATGATGCACCGGCTACGTTGGGCCATGACCCAGGAACCTCTGATCGGCATGCTGGGCGGCGCCGGCAGGGTGGTCGAGGCGGACGAGACCTACATCGGCGGCCGGCGCGCCGGCAAACGCGGCCGAGGAGCGGCGGGAAAGACAATCGTGATGGCGCTCGTCGACCGAGACAGCGGGAAGGCGCGCGTGGCGTCGGTCCCGAACGTCAGGGGCAAGACCCTGAAGGATGTGATCTCGCAGAACGTACACGAGACGTCGACCATCGCCACGGACAGCCTGAGTTCGTACCAGGGACTGGACAAGAAGTTCGCCGCCCATGGCACGGTCGATCACAACACAGAGTATGTCCGCGGCGTCATCCACACCAACTTCGCCGAGAGCTATTTCAGCCTTCTGAAACGGGGTCTCTACGGGACCTTCCACCACGTCAGCCAGCAGCACATGGACCGGTATCTCAATGAATTCTCCTTCCGCTGGAACAATCGCGAGCTGGCGGACGGCGCCCTCCTGGTGCTGGTCGTCCAGTATTCGGAAGGGATGCGGCTCACCTACAAGCCGACTAGGGGCGGCGCCAAGGCGAACAACCTCACAGGGTGACCCGGCAGGCGTCGGGTAACGGCGCCGGATCCAAGACCTTGACTTGGGTATTTCACCCATCCGGACAAGCGCCTATATTGGTTCCAAGGAGATCCTACCATGAGCGTCGTCATCGAACTTCCGGATGAGTTGGCCGGCCCGCTCCAGAATGCGGCATCAGAGTTGAACGTCGATCCGGCCAGGTACATTGCAGCGCTCGTGCGAGAGAAGCTTCGCTTGCCCGTGAGGATTGGCGATCTCGAGATCTTCGCGCCGGCGGACATCATGGACTACGAGCTCGAGCGGGAGCCCGGAGAGTCCGACGAAGACTATGAGGCTGCAAAGGCCACCTTCGGCGCCGTGTTCAAGGCTGCCTTGAAATGACGGAGGAGGCACCTCCTCCCGTCGGGACTGGGCATTTCATCTGGAGCCACTTTCCGAAACGTGAAAGCCCAGCTCAGCCGTCGGACGAACGGCACATCGCACTCTGTATTCGTCGTTTTCGCCACAAGACCCAAGGCTACATCCTGGCGGCCGTATTCACGACGACGCGCCCCAGAGGCGATAGACCCAAGGCGAAAGGCGAGATCGAGATCTCGAAGGAAGAGGCGGTCAAACTGGGGCAGCAATCGGCCTTCCGGATCGACTGCCGCCGAATGGCGGCGTTGCCGTTGAACGCGGACTTTTTCCCAGATCTGGAAGAGCAGGATCATGGGATCAGAGGAAGGTCGGAGAGGCTCGCAAATGCAGCGTTTAAGCTGTTTCAGGAACTCGCCGCAAACGAGCCTGAGCTCATCGATCTGCTCGGACCGCCGGAGGCTCGGCAGGCGATATTCGGCCGCAAGTAGCGGGGCGGCCCAACCAAACCGTTAACCATGCGGCGCGACGCCTGCCGTCAGATCCATTGCGTTCAGGGAGCGATCGCCTAGACTGCGCGGACTGCCTAGGTCGGCGCGCGGCCGGATCGCAGTGCTTCCGCAAAGCGATCCGGTCGTCGTCATTTGAATGGTGGGAGCGACAGGATTCGGACCTGCACGAGGCTTGCGCCCCACCGACTGCCTAGGTCGGCGCGTCTGCCATTCCGCCACGCTCCCGAACTGCTTGCTATGCGGCCTTCTTTTGCGGCGCGACCTGGCGCCAGCGGCCATTCTCCAACGTCACCATCTTCGAGTGCTTGAGGCGGGTCTTCGCCTTGTCGGCGGCCGCCACCGAGAGGCCGGCCTCCAGGACCTTGGCGTTCAACTCGGCTCCCGAAAGGCCATTTTCGCCGGCGGCGCGCAGCGCCTCGACGATCACCGCAGCGGCCTTGCCGGGAACGCCGGTTGCCGCGACGCGGTCATTCTGCGCAGGAGAAGCCTCGCGGATTACGGCGCCGGTGACTTCCCTCAGGGCGCCAGCGATGCGCTCCTTGCGCATCTTCAGCTGGACGATCTCGTTCATGATGCCCGTCATCTGGGCTTCCTTGCCGCTAATCTGTGAATCCAGGTCGGCCAGCAGCTTGTCCAATTCGGGAGTATTGGTCAGCATGTGCATTGTCCTTTCGATCTAGGACAGAGCTGACCACAGGGCGGACGGACATGGCAACGAAGACCTCCGGACATAGTAAACAAAAGGCGGACGACACGCAGTCCGCCGGCATCTCCTTTAAGGAGTTCGTTGCGGGAATTTCGAAGGTTAAGCCTGTCCGGAAAGCCGCTTCGCCAAGTCCCGTTGCCGGCAAAAAGCAACCAGTGAAAACGGCCGGGTCGTCCGGAGCGAAAGGCAGCAAAAAACGCTAAAAACTGCCGCTAAATGGCGACTACCGATCCAATCCGGACGGACGAGTTGGTCCAACGAACGGTATATTCGCCTAAAATTAACCACGCGCGGCAGCGCGCCGAGAGTGGATCGGCCGGCGATGATGCGGCACAATCGCCGGCCAACCGGGGGATCTGCCATATGACCTTGCTCGACAAGGCGAAGGGCCTGCGACTTCCCTTCGCGGACCTGATGGGCGTCGACTATGTGGACGTCGCGCTGGACCGCGTCGTCGCGACCATGCAGGTGAGGGATGAGCTGTGCACCGTGGGCAATGCCATTCACGGCGGCGCGGTGATGGCGTTCGCGGATTCGGTCGGCGCGGTCGCGACCGTCATCAACCTGCCGGAGGGCGCGAAAGGCACCACCACGATCGAAAGCAAGACCAACTTCATCGGGGCGGGGCGCGCCGGCGAAACGGTGGTCGCGACCTGCACGCCGGTTCACCGCGGCCGTCGCACCCAGGTCTGGAGCACGCGCATCGAGACCGCTGAAGGCAAACTGGTCGCGGTGGTGACCCAGACCCAGCTGGTGCTGTAGAGCGCTCGCGATCAAATCCCCACGCGATGCGGCTTGATGCCTTGGTGCCGAGACTTTTCCACATCCTCAGCGTCATCGCCCGGCTTGACCGGGCGATCCAGTAACCCCGGCGTTCAATCTCATCGGCGGCGAGAGCCAAGACTATTCAGGAAATGCAGTCGTTTTTTTACAGGCGCTGGTGATTACTTGGTCGCCCGGTCAAGCCGGGCGACGACGACAGGCCGTTCTTCCCTAGCGGCCCATCTGCTTCGGATCGTAGAAGAACTTCTCCTCCCGGATCCGTTCGCCGGTCCAGCTCTGGAACGCGATCTCGTCGAGCGTGAACTGGGCGTCGTTCGGCAGGGTGAAGGCAAACGACCAGCGGATCGCGACCTGGTCGCCCCGGATCAGCGGCGGCGCGAGGCGGCGCGCCACGATCGACTTGAAGGCGCTCATGAACTTGCGCTCGCCGTCCACCAGCACGTCGCGGCCGCGGCGCGGCGGATCGTTGTTCTCCTGGATCGACGCATCGGAATCATAGAAGCGCTCGATCGCGCCGACATAGTCGCCGCTTTCGACCTGCGCGATCAGGGCTTCGACGGTGCTTTCGGCTGGCATCGGTGGCACTCCTCAATCCGGCGGGCACATAATTCGACTGCGGGTCGGTAAATACCGACTTCAAGTCTAAAAGTCAACCGGCTGCCGCGGCGCGGCAGCGGGGGGGCCGGCACCGGGCGCCAACAGCCGGATCGCTTTTGCCGGCGCGTGGTGCTATGGGCGAGGCATGGCAAAGCAGGCGGAGCGGCGGCAGGCGACGGGCGCGGCGATCATCGCGGCGGCGACCGAGCTGTTCGGCAAACAGGGCTTCGCGGCGACCTCGGTCGATCACATCGCCGCGGCGGCGAAGGTCGCCAAGGGCGCCGTCTACCATCATTTCCCCACCACGGACGCGATCTTCGAGGCGGTGTTCGACCGAGTCTGCGGCGAGGTCGCGGAGAAGGTGTTCGCCGCCGCGCGCGCGGCGCCCGACGTGCTGTCGGGGATCGCGATCGGCACCAAGGCCTATTTCAAGCTCTGCTCCAGGGGCGCGGTGGGACGCATCGTGCTCGGCGACGGCCCGGCCGTGCTGGGGTGGCAGCGATGGCGCGAGCTCGACGGCCGCCATTTCGGCGCGGTGATCCCCGCGGCGCTGCAGGCCGCGATGGCGCAGGGCCTGATCGCGCCGCAGCCGGTCGAGCCGATGGCGCGGCTGTTGCTCGGCGCCGTCACCGAGGCGGCGGTGGCCACCGCCAACAGCGGCAATCCGGGCAAGGCCGGCCAGCTTCACGCCGAGGCGCTGGAGCGGCTGCTGCTCGGGCTGCGGCGGCGCGGCGCGGGCGAACCGTAGCGATCCGCTTGCGTCAGGCTCTCAGCCGCCGGCGCGCGCGATCGCGTGCGCGACGAGATGCTGGAGACGCTTCGCCACGGCCTGGCAGCGTATGCGAAGCAGGCCTGACGGCCGTGACATGCGCAGTCACGCGCCACCGGCCTCTCGGTTGCGGGATTTCTCCCGGCGCAGCCAGACCTCACCGCGAAGTGACCCACCCGGGCGTCGGACACAACCGTATCGGGGTGATTGTGCACTTGTGCTACCCGAACGT
>JBKQQE010000470.1:0-3513 GCA_052326245.1 Xanthobacteraceae bacterium
TTTGCGCCAGCGCGTCCTCGACCTCGACGCGGACCTCGGCCAGCGTGCGGCCGCGGATCCGGGAGTTCAGGAAATTCGACGCCTCGGTCAGGGCCGCCGCCGGAATGCCGGGCGGCAGCATCAGCACGCGGTTTTCGACCTGGCCGTCCTCGGCCACCAGCACCACCAGCGCCCGCTCCGGTTCCAGCCGCACGAACTCGATATGCTTGAGGCGGACGTTGGACTTGGCGGTGAGCACCACCGCGGCGGTGCGGGTCAGGCCGGACAGCCGGGCCATCGCCTCGGTGAGCGCCGCCTCCACCGTCTGCGCCTTGTTGACGGAGGCGAGCTGCGCCTCGATCGATTGCCGCTCGGGCTCGCTGAGATTGCCGACCTGCATCAACGCGTCGACGAAGAACCGCAGCCCGAGTTCCGTCGGCAGCCGCCCGGCGGAGGTGTGGGGGGCGTAGATCAGCCCGAGCTGCTCCAGGTCCGACATCACGTTGCGGACCGAGGCCGGCGACAGCGGCACCGTGATCAGGCGCGAGACGTTGCGCGAGCCCACCGGCTCGCCGGTGGCGAGATAATTCTCCACGATCTGGCGGAAGATCTCGCGCGAGCGCTCGTTGAGCTGCGCCAGCTCCGAATGGGGGGTGATCAGATGACCGATCGGATCGTGGTGGACCACGGCCAGTGCTCCGCTTCCGAAGTTCATGATACGGCGCGGCAATCGCGCCGTTCCCAAATTGCGGCATTCCCATCTGTGCCTATTCGTCGGGAGTTTCAAGCTCGGCCAAGGGTCGGCCAAGGATCGGCCAAGCCATCCCGCCCCTTGCCGCGGCGACTTCGCGCCCCTAAAAGCAGCGCGGGTCGATCCGGGCCGACGGTTTTTCGCGCCGCGGCAGCTTCGCCGCGACGGATCGCGACCCGACCGATGCCCTTTGCCCTTGCCTTGGAGGACTTCCCATGCGGCCAAGCCGCCGTGCGCCCGATCAACTGCGTCCCGTGTCGCTGGAACGCGGCGTGGTGAAATATGCCGAGGGTTCCTGCATGGTGAAATTCGGCGATACCCACGTGCTGGTCACTGCCACGCTGGAGGAACGCCTGCCGCCCTGGCTGAAGGGCCAGGGCCGCGGCTGGGTCACCGCCGAATACGGCATGCTGCCGCGCGCCACCCTGGAACGCACCCGTCGCGAGGCCGCGGTGGGCAAGCAGGGCGGGCGCACCGTGGAAATCCAGCGCCTGATCGGCCGCTCGCTGCGCGCCACCGTCAATCTGGAGGCGCTGGGCGAGCGCCAGATCACGGTCGACTGCGACGTGATCCAGGCCGACGGCGGCACCCGCACCGCGTCCATCACCGGCGCCTGGGTCGCGCTGGCCGACTGCCTGAACTGGATGAAGGGCCGCAACATGATTCGCGGCGACGTGCTGCGCGACAACGTCGCCGCGGTCAGCTGCGGCATCTACAACGGCACGCCGGTGCTCGACCTCGACTACGCCGAGGATTCCGAGGCCGACACCGACGCCAATTTCGTCATGACCGGCGACGGCCGCATCATCGAGGTGCAGGGCACCGCGGAAAAGACGCCGTTCACCCAGGACGAGTTCCTGCAGCTCATGGCGCTGGCACAAAAGGGCGTGGCGCGGCTGGTCGACCTGCAGAAAATGGCGGTCGGGTAGCGACGCGGCAGAGTCTGACTCACATGCGAGCCATGGAATTCAGGCCGCTATTATTGAATTCGTCATGCCCGGCCAGCGCGATCCGTCTTCGACGGATCGCTGGGACTAAGGTCTGCCGGGCATCCACGACTTAACGGCGTTGCGGCTAGAAAGACGTGGATGGCCGGGACGAGCCCGGCCATGACGACAAAACGCACCGATCGCACGGTGCTAGGATGAATCGATGCACCGCCGAATCACCGGACGCCTCGTGATCGCCACCCACAATCCCGGCAAGCTCGCCGAAATGCGCGAGCTGCTGGCGCCGCACGGCATTGACGCGGTTGCCGCCGGCGAGCTTGGCCTCGCCGAGCCCGAGGAGACCGGGACGAGCTTTCGCGCCAACGCCGCCATCAAGGCCCGCGCCGCGGCGCAGGCTGCGAGCCTGCCTGCGTTTGCCGACGATTCCGGGCTCGTGGTCGACGCGCTCGACGGCGCGCCCGGCATCTACTCGGCGCGCTGGGCCGGCGAGCCCAAGGATTTCGCCGCGGCCATGGCCCGCGTCGAGCGGCTGCTGCAGGAGCGCGGCGCCCGCGCGCCGGCCGAGCGCAAGGCCCATTTCGTCTCCGCGCTGTGCGTGGCCTGGCCCGACGGCCACGTCGAGGAGGTCGAGGCGCGGGTCGACGGCACCCTGGTCTGGCCGCCGCGCGGCGAGGCCGGCTTCGGCTACGATCCGTTCTTCGTGCCCGACGGCCACAGCCGCACCTTCGGTGAAATGTCGAGCGAGGAAAAGCACGGCCTGCCGCCGCGCGGCCGCGGGCTGTCGCATCGCGCGCGCGCCTTCCTCAAGCTGCGAGAGATCTGCCTCAGTCCGGAGACGTCCAGTGCAGAACGCTGAAGCGGCCGCGGCCTTCGGGGTCTACGTACACTGGCCGTTCTGCCTGTCGAAATGTCCGTATTGCGACTTCAACAGCCATGTCCGCCACGCCGCCATCGACGAGGAACGGTTTGCCCGCGCCTTCAGCCGCGAGATCGAAACCACCGCGGCACGTACCGGACCGCGCACGGTGTCATCGATCTTTCTCGGCGGCGGCACGCCGTCGCTGATGCAGCCGCAGACCGTGGGCGCCATCCTCGACGCCATCGGCCGCCATTGGCACGTCAGTGCCGACGCCGAGGTGACGCTGGAGGCCAACCCCACCAGCGTCGAGGCGACGCGATTTGCCGGCTACCGCGCCGCCGGCGTCAACCGCGTCTCGCTCGGCGTGCAGGCGCTCGACGATCCCTCGCTGAAGGCGCTCGGGCGGCTGCACAGCGCACGCGAGGCGCTCGACGCGGTGGCGATCGCGCGCAGCCATTTCCAGCGCTACTCGTTCGACCTGATCTACGCGCGGCCGCAGCAGACCCCGCAGATGTGGTCGGCCGAACTGACGCAGGCGATCGCGGAAGCCGCCGAGCACCTGTCGCTGTACCAGCTCACCATCGAACCCGACACGCCATTCTTCGGCCTGCACGCCGCCGGCAAGCTGAAGACGCCGGACGAAGCCACCGCGCGCGCGCTGTTCGACGTCACCCAGGAGATCTGCGAGCGGCACGGCCTGCCGGCCTACGAGATCTCCAATCACGCCCGTCCCGGCGCGGAATGCCGGCACAACCTGGTGTACTGGCGCGGCGACGAATATGCCGGCATCGGCCCCGGCGCCCATGGCCGGCTCGATATCGACGGCGAACGGCATGCCACCGCAACCGAAAAGCGGCCGGAGGCTTGGCTGATGCGGGTCGAAACCCAGGGCCACGGCCTCGTCAGCGACGACGTGCTCACCCGCGAGGAACGGTCCGACGAGTTCCTGCTGATGGGGCTGCGGCTTGCCGAAG
>JBKQQE010000471.1:0-10085 GCA_052326245.1 Xanthobacteraceae bacterium
CGGTGCCGGTGTCCGATATCCAGATCGAGGCGAAGCTCGGCGGCCGGCGCGCCAGCGCGCTCGACATGGTCAAGCGCGTGGTCGGCTACGCGCGCGGCAAGGGGCTCGCGGTCGCGGTCGGCGGCGAGGATTCCTCGCGCGCCGACGTCGAATTTCTGGCCGAAATGGTGGCCGCCGCCAAGGCAGCCGGCGCGCGCCGCTTCCGCGTCGCCGACACGCTAAGCGTGCTCGATCCCGACGCCACCTTCGCGCTGATGGCGGCGTTGCGGGAGACCACCGACCTCGAGCTCGAATTCCACGGCCACGACGACCTGGGGCTCGCCACCGCCAACACGCTTGCGGCGATCAAGGCCGGCGCCACCCATGCCTCGGTGACGGTGATCGGGCTCGGCGAGCGCGCCGGCAACGCACCGCTCGAAGAGGTCGCCGTGGCGCTGCGCCAGCTCTACGGACGCGACACCGGTATCGTGCTTTCCGAGCTTGGCAATATCGCCAGGGTCGTCGCCGCGGCGGCGGCGCGCACCATTCCCCCCAACAAGGCGATCGTGGGCGAACATGTCTTCACCCACGAATCCGGCATTCACGTCGATGGCCTGCTCAAGGACCAGCGCACCTACCAGTCGCTCGATCCGGTGTTGTTCGGTCGATCCAACCGGATCGTGATCGGCAAGCATTCGGGCCTGTCTGCGATCACCTCCCTGCTGGCCGATCTGCGGCTGCCGGCGAGTTCGGATCAGTTGCGGAAAATTCTGGGCCGGGTCCGCGAGTACGCGGTCTCTCACAAGGGCCCGGTCGCGAGCGAGACGGTCGCGCAGATCTGGCGTGAAGTCTGCAGCCGATCACTTCCCAATTGCGCGTGAGGGCGCCATGGCCGACGCGGTGGAATTGCCGGCAGTAGATCCCCGCATGGTCGACCGATCGCGCCAGCCGTCGCTGCTGCGCCTGGTCCGCGAGGATGTCGGCTGCGTTCGCTTGCGCGATCCCGCGGCACGCAGCGAACTGGAGACGCTGCTGACCTATCCGGGCGTTCATGCGCTGATCTGGCACCGCCTCGCCCACCGGCTGTGGATCGCAGGCTTTCGCTTTCCGGCTCGTCTGTTATCCTGGCTCGGCCGGTTCCTGAGCAATGTCGACATTCATCCCGGGGCCCGGATCGGCAAGCGGTTCTTCATCGACCACGGCGCGGGGGTCGTCATCGGCGAGACCGCCGAGATCGGCGACGACGTGACCATGTATCACGGCGTCACACTGGGCGGCACGTCGTGGTCGCCGGGCAAGCGCCATCCCACCCTGGAAGATCGCGTGGTGGTCGGCGCAGGGGCCAAAATTCTCGGACCGATCACGGTCGGCCGCGGCACGCGGGTCGGCGCCAATTCGGTGGTGATCGACAGCACGCCGCCGGAGGTGACCGTGGTCGGCATTCCCGCCCGGGTGGTGCGGCCGGAGCTCAGCCATCGCCGGGTGGTCGGACACATCGATCTCGATCATCACCTGATGCCCGATCCGGTCGGCGAGGCGATCTCGGTAGTGCTGGACCGGCTCGAGTTTCTCGAGGCGCGGGTCAGCCACCTGCAGAAGCGGCTGCGCGACGCCGCCCTCGCGCGCGACCGCAGGGACGCGGCGTCGCAAAGCGCTGCCGCCAATCACGAAGGAGTAGGACCATGAGCGGCTCCCCGCAAACCAGCGACGCGCCGGCCGGGATTCTCGACCGGCTGGCCGGAGCCTCCTCGGCCGAGGACTTCTTCGCGTTGCTCGGCGTCGACTACGACGTCAAGGTCGTCAACGTGGCCCGGTTGCACATCCTGCGGCGCATGGGGCAATACCTGAAGAGCGAGGATTTCGATGGCCTGGCCGACGCGGCGGTCGCCGCGCGCTGCAAGGCCGTACTGGAGCAGGCCTATGCCGACTTCGTGGCGTCGTCGCCGCTCGACCAACGCGTCTTCAAGGTGCTGAAGGACGCGGTGGCGCCAAAACCCCGCGTCTTCGTGCCGCTCAGTACCCTCAAATAGATCCGCCATCGCCGCGTCTTGCGTGGTCGCTTTTGCGTGCGCCCGCGCGGCGGCGCGCCTTTGCGTTGTCCTCGCGTGGAAAGCCGTGCGTCTGATTCCGCCAACCGCCTGTCGCGTTTCCGACGCATGTCGGATTGTCGCTCGCGGGGCCGCGACGCAGTTGCCGCCCGACCACCCGCGCTGCCACCCAAACCATTGCACTGAATGACTTATTTCCGGCGGGACGAGATTGGTACGGCGCTTGCTAATCACCTCCGCAGGATCGACCGCGAGGTTTGCAGCATGGCCGTGCACATTGTCGTTTGCATCAAGCAGGTTCCGGACTCCGCGCAGATCCGCGTCCATCCCGTGACCAACACGATCATGCGCCAGGGGGTGCCGACTATCATCAACCCCTACGACCTGTTCGCGCTGGAAGCGGCGCTCGAGCTGCGCGACAAGCTCGGCGGCGAGGTGACGGTGCTGACCATGGGACCGCCCTCGGCCGAGGACAGCCTGCGCAAGGCGCTGACCTTTGGCGCCGATCGCGCCGTGCTGCTCACGGACCGGTTTTTCGCCGGGGCCGACACGCTGGCCACCACCTTTGCGCTGGCCACCGCCGTTCGCAAGATCGGCGAAGTTTATGGCGCGCCGGATATCGTTTTCACCGGCAAGCAGACCATCGACGGCGATACCGCCCAGGTCGGCCCCGGCGTCGCCAAGCGACTCGGCCTGCTGCAACTGACCTACGTCGCCAAGATCGGCGCGATCGATCTCGCCGCGCGCACCATCGAGGTGGAGCGCAGATCCGAAGGCGGTGTGCAGGTGCTGCGCACCGCGCTGCCGTGCCTCGTCACCATGCTGGAGGCGACCAACACCATCCGGCGCGGCGCCATGGCCGACGCGCTGCGCGCCGCGCGCGCCAAGATCGTCACCTGGAGCGCGCAGGACGCCGGCGTCGAGGACATCTCGAAATGCGGGCTGCGCGGCTCGCCCACCATCGTCAAGCGCGTGTTCGCGCCGCCGCCACGCGCGGAGAAGGCGGCGCTGGTCGAATTCGGCAACGAGCCGCCCGCGGAGGCGCTGATCGCGGCGCTGTTCAAGCGCGCTCCGAAGATGGAAGCCGAGCTCGCCGAGCTGGCGCGCGGATATTGACCGACTGACAACGGAAACAGGCTCATGAGCGAACCCACCAAAGCTCCGACCCCCGCAGGCCGCGCCGCCACCAAGAAGGAACTGCCGGAGCACTTCAAGGCCTACAAGCACGTCTGGGTGTTCGTCGAGCAGGAGCGCGGCCAGGTCCATCCGGTGTCGTGGGAATTGATGGGCGCGGGGCGCCAGCTTGCGGACAAGCTCAAGGTCGATCTCGCCGCGGTGGTGATCGGCCCGGCGGGCGAGGCGACCCAGCACGCCGCCGCGGAGGCCTTCTGTTACGGCGCCGATCTCGCCTACGTGGTCGCCGACGACGTGCTCGCCGACTACCGCAACGAATCCTACACCAAAGCGCTGACCGACGTCGTCAACGCCTACAAGCCCGAGATCCTGCTGCTCGGCGCCACCACGCTCGGCCGCGACCTCGCCGGCTCGGTGGCCACCACGCTTCTCACGGGGCTCACCGCCGACTGCACCGCGCTCGACGTCGACGCCGACGGATCGCTGGCGGCGACCAGGCCGACCTTCGGCGGCTCGCTTCTGTGCACCATCTATACCCTCAACTACCGGCCGCAGATGGCGACGGTGCGCCCGCGGGTGATGCCGATGCCGGAGCGCGTCGCGCGCGACGCCGGCCGCATCGTCAACCACCCGCTCGGCATGGTGGAAGCCGACATCGTCACCAAGGTGCTGTCGTTCCTGCCCGACCGCGATTCCGCCAAGTCGAACCTCGCTTATTCCGATGTCGTGGTGGCCGGCGGGCTCGGCCTCGGGTCGCCGGAAAATTTCCAGCTGGTGCGCCATCTCGCCACTGTGCTCGGAGCCGACTACGGCTGTTCGCGCCCGCTGGTGCAGAAGGGCTGGGCGCCGTCCGACCGGCAGATCGGGCAGACCGGCAAGAACATCCGGCCGAAGCTCTACATCGCCGCCGGCATTTCCGGTGCGATCCAGCACCGCGTCGGAGTTGAGGGCGCCGACCTGATCGTCGCCATCAACACCGACAGGAACGCGCCGATCTTCGAGTTTGCCCATATCGGAATCGTCACCGACGCGATCCGGCTGCTGCCGGCGCTGACGGAAGCGTTCCGCGCGCGCCTGTCGCCGCATTCGCGCGACCGGATCGCAAGCTAGCGAACAGGAGCACGCCATGATTGACGAGAAATTCGATGCCATCGTCGTCGGTGCCGGGATGGCAGGCAATGCCGCCGCGCTCACGCTGGCCAGGCGCGGTCTGAAAGTGCTACAGCTCGAGCGCGGTGAGTATTCCGGCTCCAAGAACGTCCAGGGCGCGATCCTCTACGCCGACATGCTGGAGAAGCTGATCCCCGACTTTCGCGAGGATGCGCCGCTCGAGCGCCATCTGGTCGAGCAGCGGTTCTGGATGATGGACGACCGCTCCCATGTCGGACTGCATTACCGCTCCGACGATTTCAACGAGGAGCGTCCCAACCGCTACACCATCATCCGGGCCCAATTCGACAAGTGGTTCTCGTCCAAGGTGCGGGAAGCCGGTGTGACCGTGCTGTGCGAGACCACCGTGACCGAGCTGGCCCAGGACGCCTATGGCAAGGTGATCGGCGTGTGCACCGATCGCTATGGCGGCGAGGTGCATGCGGACGTGGTGGTGCTCGCCGAGGGCGTGAACGGGCTGCTCGGTTCCCGCGCCGGCCTACGCGCAATGCCGAGGCCCGACAATGTCGCGCTGGCGGTCAAGGAAATGCATTTCCTACCGCGCGAGACCATCGAAGCCCGCTTCAACCTCAAAGGCGACGAAGGCACCGTGATCGAGGCAGCCGGCACCATCTCGCGCGGCATGACCGGGATGGGCTTCATCTATGCGAATAAGGAGTGCGTGTCGCTGGGGATCGGATGCCTGGTGGCCGACTTTCAGAAGACCGGTGAGACACCCTACGGGCTGCTGGAGCGCTTCAAGCAGCACCCATCGGTGGCGCCGCTGATCGAAGGCTCGGAAGTCAAGGAGTACTCCGCCCACCTCATTCCCGAAGGCGGGTACAAGGCGATCCCGCAGCTGTACGGCGACGGCTGGGTGGTGGTCGGCGACGCGGCTCAGCTGAACAACGCCATCCACCGCGAGGGTTCGAACCTCGCCATGACCTCGGGCCGGATCGCCGCGGAAGCGATCTTCCAGGTCAAGTCGCGGCGCGATCCGATGACGGCGGCGAACCTCGCGCTCTACAAGAAGATGCTCGACGACTCCTTCGTCATGAAGGATATGAAGAAGTACAAGGATATGCCGGCACTGATGCATATCCAGTCGCAGAACTTCTTCCTCACCTACCCGCAGCTGGTCTCCAAGGCGATGCAGAACTTCCTGCGTGTCGACGGCACGCCGAAGGTCGAGAAGGAGAAGACGACATTGCGGTCGTTCGTGAAGGCGCGGTCGTGGAGCGGTCTGTTCGGTGATGCGTTCCGCATCGCGCGGGCGTGGCGTTAAGAATGCAGCACGCATGTGTGGACCTGCGAGGGAGATGCAACAATGACGACCGAGGTTTCAGTTCGCGTCGAGGACAAGCTGTTCTTCAACCGCTATCTCGTCGATACCGGCCGTGCCCACATCAAGGTACGGCCGCATACCACGCCGTCGCCGGCGCTGCTGACCCTGCTCAAAGCCTGTCCGGCGCGCTGCTACGAACTCAACGACAAGGGCCAGGTCGAGGTTACCGTCGACGGCTGCGTGGAATGCGGCACCTGCCGGGTGATCGGCGAGCCGGGCGGCGACATCGAATGGAGCTACCCGCGCGGCGGCTACGGCGTGCTGTTCAAGTTCGGTTGAGGGCAGCCGGCACCCGTTGCCGGAATGGGAAAGAGGAGATCATCCCGTGACCTTTCTGTCCTATAAAGTGATCCAGGCGATGCTGCTTGTGGTGCTCGTCGGGGTCGCGGCCCAGCACAGCCGGCACCCGATCGAGATCGTGGCCGGCGATTGAAGGCCGCGTAACGGCGGCCGCGTCAACCGTCGCCGTCTCTTGCGTCATGCCCGAACAGCTACGCCACTTGGGATCGGCGCGATGTAAGGCATGCCATTGCGAGGCAACAGGACTGTTGTCGGAATCACGACAACCTGACCGTGGTTCGGTTCGAACCGGCGCACGGCTCCGGCTGGATTCGCGGATTGGTTTTGGCTAGGGTCGGCTGCCGGTTACCAGCACAAGGATTCGAAGCGATGAAACTCAGCGCACGCAACGTTCTGCCCGGCAAGGTGGTGGCCGTAACCAAGGGGTCGACTACCGCGCATGTGAAGGTCGAACTCGCGCCGGGCCTGACGGTCTTCTCGTCGATCACCAACGAGGCGGTCGACGAGCTTGGCCTCAAGGTCGGCGATAGCGTATCGGCCGTGATCAAATCGTCGGATGTGATGATTGGAAAATAGCCGCGGGATGGGTCATCCCGGCCTCGGCACCACGATCGTCGCGGCCCGCCATCCGGGATGAAACATCCTTCCACCATCCTTCGACGACGCCGCGCTCGCACAGCAGCGTCGTGCCGCGATCGCCGGTAAACTCGATCCAGGCTTCGAGGCACTTCTCGGGCACCGCGGTCAGCACCGGGACGCCGGCAAGGATCGCTTCGGCGAACTCGCTGCGCAGCCCGCGTCCGCCGGCTTCCTGCTTGGAAAACTTGTTGATCACGATCAGGGCGACGTCGTCTTCCACAGCGCGGGTCACCGCGCGCGCGGCTTCGGCGAGCCCGCCGGAATCGAGCTTGCACGCCAGGGAACCGCTGCCGAGCGGTTGGCACAGCGAAATCTGATCGCCGCTCATCAGATCGATAGCGCTCATGCCGGACTTCTTGCCGGTTTCATCCTTGACGTTGACCTGCACGACGCCGCCGATGCGCTGACCGCGGCGCATGAGGTCGCGCGCGAAATCGGCCAGCAGCGTGTCGATATCGTCGTCGGGCTGGTAGAGCACCGCCGCGAGGTGGTTGGGGTCGATATCGATGAAGTCAGGGGTCATAATACTGTCCTCGATCGCAAGCTGGGTTGTCTACCCTCAGTCTAGAGCAATCTTCATGCCGGAAAGGTGGTGTTTTACGCGGGGCCGCCTACAATTGTGTGCCGGCAAGTGGTGCGGAGCTTGCTTGTAGGACACGGTGATGAGTGGCCTTGCGGCGGTGTCTACGGCCGCGAAACCAGCGAAACCGGATCGACCCATGGCAACTGTTGCATCGCGCGCCGAGCTCGAGGCCCTGCTGGCCGACGATGTTCCCTATGGCGACCTGACGACGGACGCGCTCGGCATTGGCGATGTTCCGGGGACGATGCAGTTCGCTGCACGTGATCCTATGGTGCTCGCGCTTGCGGAGGACGCGGCTGCCGTCATTGAGCTGGCCGGTGGTCGGGTGGAGCTGAACGCGGCATCCGGAACCAGGCTCGAACCCGGCGCTCCGATCCTGTCGGCGCGCGGTCCGGCGGGCGCGCTACTGCGCAGCTGGAAAGTGGCGCAAACGCTGATCGAGATATGGTCCGGCGTTGCGACCGAGGCCGCCGCGATCGTTGCTGCTGCCACCGCCGTCGCGCCGCGCATCGCGGTTGCTTGCACGCGCAAGAATACGCCGGGCACCAAGCGTTTCGCGGTCGCGGCGGTGAAGGCCGGGGGCGCCGTGATGCACCGGCTCGGCCTGTCTGAGACCGTTTTGGTGTTTCCCGAACATCGTGCCTTTCTGAAGGATCAGTCCCTACAGGCGTTGGTCGAAAGACTGCGCCGTGCCGCGCCGGAGAAGCGGCTCGTGATAGAGGTGACTTCGGTCGAGGCAGCGCTCACCGCCGCTGCCGCGGGTTTCGACGTGATCCAGGCGGAGAAATTCCCGCCACTCGATGTCGCTGCCCTGGTCGCGCAAGCCCACGCGGCCGGATACCATCCCGTAATCGCTGCGGCTGGCGGCATCCACGCCGGAAATGTCGCCGCCTACGCCGCGGCGGGCGCCGATGTTGTGGTCACGTCGTCGCCCTATCTGGCGAAGCCTCGGGATGTCCAGGTGAGGATGTGCAGGTAGGCCGCGGGCAATGCTGTGAACGGGCAATGCTGTGAAGGTCGAGTGCGGCGCGTTGTTCCAGCGTTTGCACGAGTGTTTCGCGTTCCGTCGGGTTCCGCTAGGGAGCGCCAGTCGGTCCCGAGCCCGGAATGCCCCGTTCCGATGGGCCAGGACCGCCAACTACGCCGCCGGCGTGTTGCGATCACGCACGCGTTCGATCGGACTGGCATCGATCTACGTCGGGGGCGGCCTGGTGACCGTCAACGCGGCCCCGCCGACGGCATGATTGCAATGTCGCCATCGGGATTGGAGCGGGAACATGGACGACACAAAGAACTATACGATCTGGAAGCGGCGCCATGCCGCCGTCGCGACTCCCGACATCGACGAGGGAATGCTCGATTTGCCCGGTGTTGAAATTGTCGGCACATCGCCTGACCATGCCGAGGTCAGGATGGGACCTGGCGTTGCCCGCTACCTGCAGAATAAATTGGGTCCAAGCCTTCTGATCGAGGAAGTACGTCCGCGACAGCCGTCCGGCGACTAGACGGGACGGTTCGTTTGATCCGCCCCCGGATTTATCAAATGGTGGGACTGCTCACCTGCGAAAATGAAAACGCCCAGGCCATGCACCACATCGAAACAACCGAAAAACCAAGCAGGATTGCGGCTCTCGACGCGACAGGTTTCGGCAACAACAGACAGCCCACGACATACCACTCGGTGAGTGCTCTGAAATAAGAGGTAGTCGCGATCCACGGCCCCTCCGAACCCAACAGCAGCATCAGGCACGTCACCAATACCCAGCCGATTGCGAGAGCCGGCCGCTGCCGCGCGTTGGCTGCGACAAGAGCCGCGAGACCGACAAAGACGGCGATGGTGCCAACCACAAAACCGCGAAGAATGACCGGGTAGCGCGCGTAAAGCCGCTCGCCGAAGACCGCGGATTTCACCGTACCGAAGATGCCCGAGCCCGGCCAGGAAATGTCCGTGGTTGGCGGATATGCACCCCAGATGTGGAATTGAGCCTCGCGCCAGACAAGAAAGGGGAGTAAGGCCGCCCCCGCAATCAGCGGCCGATGCCATGCAGAGCGACTTTTGAGGGCAGTGAAACCCTCAAAACAAGCGATGCCGGCAAAAACCAGTATGCTTGTTTCCCGGGCCAAGGTGGTCACAGCCGCAAGAACAGCGTAGCGAACGATCCTGTTCGCGAAATAGGAATCGAGCGCGGCCAACAATAGTGCTGCAGCCGTAATCTCGGTGGTGTCGTGGGTGAGCGTGACAATAAAGCCGGGCCACAGAACGATTAAGTACGGGGTCCACGCAACGAGCTCGAGTCTCTCCGCGAGCCGGCTGGCAAAGAACGCCACGGCGCCAAGGCCGAGCAAATTCACGATGACAAGTGCCGCAGGCGTCCAGCCCGGGTTGCCTGCCGAGCCAATCCAGGCCAGGACGGGGTAAACAATGCGCTGCATCCGCCAGGGCGGGGAGTCGAAGGTGACGCCAAAAGCAGTTCGCTCCGCCGTGAATGGATTGAGCGCGAGCCTGTAGTAGAACTGGCCGTCGTACCCAGGCAGCGGGTGGACGATGATCCTGGTTGGCGTTTTGTCTACATCGACAAATGGGGCGCCCGCGACGATGAACATCGACGGGTCAAAATGGTTTTTGACAAACATCGGGGCGAGCGCGAGCAGATAAAATGCAACAACGGCAAGACTGAATTTGCCGGCAGTCAAACTGCTTGTCATGGCGACGGCCTGCTGCCCCGACAGAAATTCCACAAAAGCCAGCAGCCGCCATCCGCCGCGGCGCTGCAAGGCACTGGAGTTTGCAGGATCCTCCGAAGTCATTCTGAACTGCTGCCTGGTTGGTGGACGCGCTGTCAAGCAAATCCCAATTTGCGTTCGAACTCAACCGGACCGGAGGACATGATCGACATCGGCAAGGTCA
>JBKQQE010000472.1:0-7998 GCA_052326245.1 Xanthobacteraceae bacterium
GGGGATCATCGCGGCGCCGGAGCCGATGCCGAGCAGCAGGCCGAGCATATACGGCGGCAGGGTGTTGGCCGGCAGGTAGAGAATGGCCGCGGTGGCCACCAGCATCAGGGCCATGCCCGCCATCAGCACCGGCTTGCGGCGGCCGGTGTGGTCGGAGATGTAGCCCAGCACGGGGGCGCCGATCACCCAGCCCAGCGGCACCATGGACGCGCGGTTGACCGCCTCGGCGTAGTCGATGTGCCAGCCCTGGCGCAGGAACGAAACGCCCCAGATCATGTCGCCGACGGTGGTCGGCAGGAACAGCAGGCCGGCGCACAGGCCGCACAGGTAGGACTGCGGGTTGCTCAGCACCACCTTGTAGGGGTCGAACATGCGCCAGATGCTGGTCTTGGAATGTTCGGAAGCGTCCTGTCGCGGCGTCGCCACCAGCAGCGCGACGCAGACCACCAGCGTGAAGATTCCGGAGAAGATCCAGAACTGCTGCCAGGTAATGACGTGGTGCGTAAGCAGCGGCGCGACGGCGAACTGGCCGGCGGAGCCGCCCAGCATGCCCACGCACTGGGTGAAGCCGATCGCGGTGGCGAGGTAGCGCGCCGGGAAGCCATGGGAGGCGAGGTAGACCGCGCCGACGAAGGCGAAGGCGGCGCCGGCGCCCTGCAGCAGGCGGCCGACATTGGCCATCCAGGTCACGCTCAGGCCGAACATGATGATGCCGACGGCAAGGAAGAACACGCCGACCGGGATGGTATATTTGGCGCCCCAGCGGTCGAGCGAGGCGCCGGCGACGATCGCGAAGGTCGAGTATGTGTAATAGTAAAGCCCGAGCAGCGAACTCACCCCCAGCGTGGTGAGGCCGAACGCCGCGGTGAGTTCGGGCACCATCACGCTCGGCGCCGAACGCACCGCGTATTGCGTGAAGTAGAACAGCAGGCAGAAGAACCAGGCGACGACGAACGCGACACGAAAACCACCCGCAAGCGGCGATGCGGCGGCGGATCGCTCCGGCGTGATCGATTGAACCGACATTGGAAGCCTCCTCCGAATGAATTATTATTGGTTAAACTTAAGAGGCAGTCGCCGGTATGCGGTTGAGCTAAGTCAAGCTCCGGCGAAAATTGGTTGGCGCGCGATTGTGCCGTGCGAGAAGGGTCTCATCGACGCCTTTTGGTTGCACCGCAGTACGACAAGGCGACAATGCGACAGCGAAATGACAGGCGGCGCCTTGATGGTCGCGATGGCGAACCGTGGAAGCCATTCGCGAACGCACCGCAGTGCAGCGCGACGGCTAGCCGCCCCTATAATCGTCAGAAGCGTTCGGCCTCGTCGTCGCTGAAGGAATAGCCGAGCTGCGTGAGCCCCTCCTCCAGATGGGCCGCCAGCAGCGGCATGCCCATCAGGTAGGACGCCGTGCGACGATTATGGGCGCGGGCGGCCTCGGCGCGGATGTCGTCCCAATCTTCCGGGCCGCCGTCGCCGCGGCCGAGCCAGGCGAGCGCGACCAGATCGACCTGTTCGTCCACGTTCAGGTCGCCGATCAGCCCGGCGATCTCGGCGCCCACCGGATCCGATGCATGGTCTTCCAGCACCGAGCGCATGCCGTCGTCGCTGGCGTTGGAGCCGGAGTCGGGGTCGGTCAGGACGTCCTTGGCCTCGAACTGACGCGCCTTGGCGAGGATGCCGAACACCTTTTCGGGAGAGATCGAAAGCGTCGGGGTTTCCGGCATGGCAGGGGTTTCCGGCATCGCAGCACCTCCAAAATTGACCACAACACAGGCTAGTGCAGAGAAGCGACGCCGTATTGAACGAGATCAAGGATTCGCCCGCGCCGCCGCAAGCGCCGGCGCCGACCGGCCCGGTGCGTCAACCGATCGTCAGCCGGTCGTCCACGTCGGCGACGCCGGGAGCCGACCAGGCGGCGTCTTCCACCGCCATCCGCTCCCTCCAGTTGTCGACCATGCCCTCGAGAACCACGGTATTGCCGTCCCGCACCGACACCCGGATCGAATCCGCCTCGATCGCGGCGTGCCGCTTCAACGCGGCTTCGATCTTGCCTTTCAGGTTCGCGGTGTCGACCAGCGGGCTGATCACGATCCTGTTGCTGACGCCGCGGACGCCCGAGAGCTTGCAGATGTCGGCCTCGGCCGCCATCTTCTCGAATTTCCAGTTCACCGCGCCGCTCAGCGTCACCCATCCGTCCTGAACCAGCACGTCGATCGCATTTTTCGGCACATGGACGTCCCAGTTCAGGATGTCCGCCGCGCGCTTGGCGATCTGGTCGTCCTCGGTCTTGGGCTGGAACGGATAGCGGATCTCGATCTCGTCGGCGATCGCGTGCACGCCGTTGACCCGGCGGGCCGCCTCGACCGCGGCGATCTTCTCCGCGTAGCTGTTCACATGTCCCGTCAAGGTGACCACATTTCGCTCGACGGCGACGCCGATATGCTCGCCGCTGAAGCGCGGATCGAACGCAAGCTCGTCGATCACGTCCTGCCGAAGCCGGGAATCCGTCATGTGCTCCTCCGTGAGGTTCGAAACTACGCAACAGACCCTTTCGCCGCATGGCGGCGCGTTAAGGTCGATGACAGGGCAAGCGCCCATCGCGGCGGCTGCCGCGCCTGATCGCGTCACGGGGCCGACCCGCCGCGGCCGCAGCATGATCCGGAAAAGTGGATACCGGTTTTCCGGAAAGATCATGCTCAATCAAATGTGCGCGCCGCGGAGGTCTCCCTGGTCAGCCGGCGGTCAGTCGACCCACCGGACTACCGGTTCCTTGCGCGCCACCGGCGGCGGCGCGCTCTTCGGATGTCCGACGATGATCGGCGCCACCGGCAGCCATTCGGCCGGACAGCCGAGCAGTGATTTGCCGACCTCGGTGCCGAGGAATTTCTGGGCGAACCCGATCCAGCAGCTGCCGAGGCGGGCAGCGAACGCGGCGAGCATCAGGTTCTCGGCGGCAAGCGCGCAGTCTTCCACCGCCCACGCGCCCGGCGCGGCCACGGAGATCACGATCAGCGCCGGCGCGTGATAGAAGATCTGAAAATTCGGATCGCTGAGATGCGCCTGGAACTGGGCCGAGTGGCTGTCGGCGGGCATGGTCGCCATCATGTAGATTTTCGCCTCGTGCGAGATCTGGTCGAGCAGCGCCTGGTTGCGCACCACCGTGAAGGTCCAGGGCTGCTGATTGACCGCGCTCGGCGCCTGCATCGCCGCGTCGATCAGGGCGCGCAGCGTCTGTTCGTCGACGGCCTCGCTGGTGAAGTCGCGAACCGACCGCCGGCCGGCAATCGCCTTGTCCAGATTCATCGGTGCATTCCCTTTTTGGCTTGCGACAGCAGCTGCGCACCGCCGGATCGCAAGCGCGATCCGGCGCAATTTGCGTGGGCGCGCGGCCTCAGGATGCCTTCACCGCGATGGTCTTCTCGGGCTTGACCGCTTCCGGCTTCTTCGGCAGCCGCAGCGTGAGAACGCCCTTGTTGAAGTTGGCCTCGATCTTGTCGGTATCGACGCCATCGGGAATTGCGAACGAGCGCTCGAACGAGCCGTAGTAGCGCTCGCGCAGGTGATAGTCCTTCTTCTTTTCTTCCTTGTTCTCTTCCTTCTCGCCCTTCACGGTCAGGCTGCCGTTGACGAGCTTCACCTCGATGTTCTTCTCGTCTAGCCCGGGAAGTTCCGCGGTGATTTCAAAGGCGTCGGACTTCTCGACGACGTCGACGGCGGGGTTCACGGTGGCGAACTGGTTCCGCGCGAACGGAAGCAGATCGAACGCCGAGCGGGAGAACGGCCGCCGCCAGAAATCCCGGTTGAAGTCTTCGAACACTCTGTTGAGATCGCCGCGCAGGCTCTCGAACGGGCTCCACATTTGCGTGGCGGCGCCGGGCGCGGGCGCGGTTCCGGTGGTTTTCACGGGTACATTGGTTTCGGCCATCGTTGCCTCCTGTGGGTTTCGGGTAGGGGAAAACGCGCAGAATATGCCGCCGGCCGGCGCGCGGCATGTTGCGCCAAGTCAAGGCCGGTTGACTTCCCTTTGGCTTGCGCCTGATCAAGGTCGGCCCGGCGATGTTCGCTAGCTTGCCATAGGGTGGCGAGGTGTCAGATGCCGAACGCAACGATGTCCCGGCGGTTCTTCATCCAGCGAACCGGCGTTGCGGTCGGCGCCGGCGCAGCCATGATCGGCGGCGATGTCGCGGCCCAAGCCGCTGGTGCGGATGAAAGATCCGGCGACGTGGCGCTGACGCTGGACGTCAACGGTATCAGGCGCGCGATGTCTGTCGCGCCCCACACCACCCTCGCCGAAGTACTGCGCGGCCCGCTCGATCTCACCGGGACGAAAATCGGCTGCGACCGTGGCGCCTGCGCGGCCTGTACCGTGCTGATCGATGGGCTCCCCGTTGCGTCCTGCATGATGCTGGCGGTCGACGTCGGCGAGCGCAGGATCACCACCATCGAGGGACTGGCCGACGGCGAGACATTGCATCCCGTGCAGGAGGCGTTCATCGCCCACGATGCCATTCAGTGCGGTTTCTGCACGCCCGGTCTCGCCCTGAGCTGTGCCGCGCTGTTGCAGCGAAATCCGGATCCGACGCCGGACGATGTCAAGGAGGCCATCAGCGGCCATCTTTGCCGTTGCGGCACCTATCCGCATGTCATCGCCGCGACGCTCGCCGCGGCACATGCCGGGAGGCGCTAACCATGCCGCGCGAGTCGACACGAACGCAAAATTACCCGTCGGGAATCGAGGGTGTCGCCGTCGGCCTGGTCGAACGCGTCGTGCCCGCCGACGAACCGGCGCCGCTGCCGGTCAACCGGGAACTCAGCGTCATCGGCAAGAGCGCCCGGCGCATCAACGGTCGCGACAAGGTGACGGGCGCGGCGCGCTTCACCGTCGACGTCAAGCTGCCGGGCATGCTGCATGCGCGGCTGCTGCGATCGCCGCATCCGCACGCGCGCGTGCTGTCGATCGACCTGGAGGCGGCGCGACGCGAACCGGACGTGCGCGCGCTTCACGTCATTACCCGGGTTTTCGGGCGAGCCGTCGACGCCGACGAGGTCGCCGCTGCCGGCGCGGCCCGCGGCAGCGTGCTGCCGCGCGCGGTCTATGTCGGCGCGCCGATCGTCGCCGTCGCCGCGACCACCGCCGACGCGGCGGCGGCCGCCATGCGGCTGATCAAGGTCGCTTACGAGAAACTGCCGTTCGTCGTCGACATGGAGGATGCAAGGCAGCCGGACGCGGCGGTGGTGTTCCGCAAGCCCGTCGGCGGCGAGAGCTTTGCCGGCGGCGCGCTCGCCCCGGACACCGTCCCGCTCAAGGGCAACGTTCGCGGCCCCAACACGGCGGGCTCGCGCGGCGACAGCGCGCTCGGCTTCAGCCAGTCCGACGTCGTCATCGAATCCGAATTCTCCACCCAGGTGCAGACCCATTGCTGTCTCGAGACCCATGCCGTGGTGGCGGACTGGCGCCATGACGGGCTGACGCTGTATCTCTCGACCCAGTTCACCGCCGGTGTCCGCAACGAGATCGCGGCCGCGTTCGGCCTGCCCCGCAGCCGGGTCCGGGTCGTGGTCGAGGCGATGGGCGGCGGATTCGGGTCGAAGACGACGGCCGGCACCTATGTGCACGCCGCCGTGGCGCTGTCGAGGCTCGCCGCGGCGCCGGTGCGCCTGGTGCTTGACCGCCACGAAGAGCAGATCGATTCCGGCAATCGCCCGGCCACGTTCCAGCGGCTGCGCCTCGGCGCGACGCGCGACGGCAGCCTGCGCGCGATCACGCTGTATGCGCATGGCACCGCCGGGACCGGCATCGGCGCCGGCGTCGGCACCATCGCGCAGGCGATGTACGACTGCCCGAATTTCGAACTGTCGCAATACGACGTCTTCATCAATGCCGGCCCGGGATGCGCCATGCGCGCCCCTGGCAACGTGCCCGGCGCGTTCGCGCTCGAACAGTCGATCGATGAACTCGCCGAAAAGCTCCGGATCGACCCACTCGCGCTGCGCGACCGGATCGATCCGAGCGCCGTCCGCCGCGAGCAGCGGCGGCGGGGAGCGGCGATGATCGGCTGGGAGCGCCGCCGGCCCGCCGGCGCCGGTGCCGGCCGGATCAGGTACGGCATCGGCATGGCGCAGTCGTTCTGGGGCGCCAATGTGCAGATCAACAGCGGCTGCGAAGTCCGGATCCTGCGCGACGGCTCGGTCGAAGTGCTGTCGAGCGTCCAGGACATCGGCACCGGCATCGGCACGGTGCTCGCCCAGGTCGTCGCCGAAGAGCTGGGTCTTGGCCCGGACGCCATCACGGTGCGGATCGGCGACACCGACTTTCCCGCCGGCCCGCCCTCCCATGGCAGCAGAACCACCGCATCGGTGACGCCGCCGGCGCGCAACGCCGCGCATCAGCTGCTGCAGCGGCTGTTCGACATCGCGGCTCCCATGCTCGACGCCGAGCCGGCCAATCTCGTCGCCAGCGCCGGCTTCATCGCGGTCAAGGGCAACGGCAATCGCACGGTCAGCTTTGCCGAGGTGGCGGCGCATCTGCCGACCGACTGGATCAGCGCGGTCGCCACCCGCACCGACGACTATGGCGGGTATCGCCGCAAGATGGGCGACGCGGCCGCCGCGCAAAGCGACCTCGGCGGCGTTCAGTTCGCCGAAGTCGAGGTCGACACGTGGACCGGGCGGGTCCGCGTCATGCGGGTGGTCGCGGTGCAGGATTGCGGGCGGCCGATCAATCCCATGCTGATCGAGAGCCAGATTCACGGTGGCGTGCTGCAGGGCGTCTCCTACGCGCTGTTCGAAAACCGCGTCATCGATCGCCCCACCGGCCACGTCCTCAATGCCAATCTGGAGCAGTACAAGATCATCGGCGCGAGCGAGATTCCCGCCATCGACGTCCACGTCCTCGAAAACTATCAGGGACGCAGCTCGACCGATGCCTACGGCATCGCCGAACCCGCCTCGATCGCCACCGCGCCGGCGGTCGCCAATGCGGTCTACAACGCGCTCGGCGTCCGCATCCGCGCCCTGCCGATGACGGTGGCGGCCGTGCTCGGCGCGCTGAACAAGATTCCAGGTGGCTCGCCATGAAACCCTTTGCGTGGATCGAGGCCCGGTCGGTCGGGCAAGCCGCGACGCTGGCCAATGCCACGGCCGCGGAGGCCATGGTCGCCGCGCTCGGCGAAACTCCGCCCGCATCCGCCGCCGTGCTCAAGGCCGGCGGCATCGATCTGCTCGACCTGATGAAGGAAGGCCTGATCGCGCCCGCGCGCATCGTCAATCTGCGAACCACCGAGGGCCTCGGCGACATCGTCGCGGAAGCGGACGGCGGGCTGCGGATCGGCGCAACGGCGACGCTCGCCCGGATCGGCGGGCACGACCTCGTTCGCGCGCGCTACCCGGCGCTGGCCGCTGCCGCGGCGAAGGTGGCCAGTCCGCAGATCCGGCAGGTCGCGACGCTGGCGGGCAACCTGCTGCAGCGGCCGCGCTGCTGGTACTTCAGATCGGCGCTGCATCACTGCGCGCGCAAGGGCGGCGAGACCTGCTTCGCGTTTGCCGGCGAGAACCAGTATCACGCCATCTACGATCACGAGGGCTGCGCCATCGTCCATCCTTCGAGCGTGACGACGGCCCTGGTCGCGCTCGGGGCGACGATCCGGATCTCGAACGCCCAGGGCGCCGGGCGGATGTCCCGGCTCGAGGATTTCTTCGTGCTGCCGGCCGACGACGTCCACCATGACAACAGCCTGCGATCCGGCGAGGTGGTCACCGCCATCGTGTTGCCTGCGACCAGGCCGACGACCCGGTCGGTCTATCTCAAGCAGGGCGAGAAGGACGCCTGCGACTGGCCGCTCGCCGACGTCGCGGTGGTTCTCGACATCGGCGCGGACCGGACCTGCGCCGGCGCCGCCATCGTGCTGGGCGCCGCCTCGCCGATTCCGCACCGCGCCAGGGCGGCCGAGGCGCTGCTGGTCGGCCGCCGCATCAATCGCGAAACCGCCGAGGCCGCCG
>JBKQQE010000473.1:0-12495 GCA_052326245.1 Xanthobacteraceae bacterium
GGCCGACCTGGGTGGGCCCCGACTGATGCATGGGCTTTAAGGATCGATTGGGGCGGAGACTGGGTTGAGCATCAAAGGCAAGGCGTACATCGCCGGAATTTACGAACATCCGACCCGGCACGCGCCCGACAAATCGGTGGCGCAGCTTCATGCCGAATGCGCGCGCGGCGCGCTGCAGGACGCGGGGCTGAGCAAGGACGACGTCGACGGCTATTTCTGCGCCGGCGACGCGCCGGGCGGCCCGATGGCGATGGCCGACTATATGGGCCTCAAGGTGCGGCATCTCGACGGCACCGACTCCGGCGGCTGTTCCTACATCATTCATCTCGGCCACGCGGCCGAAGCGATCGCGGCCGGTCGTTGCTCGGTGGCGCTGATCACGCTCGCCGGCAAGCCGCGCACCGGCGGCGCGCCGGCGCGGGCGATCGGACCGGAGCTCGACTTCGAGGCGGCTTATGCCGCGACCACCCACAACATCTACGCGATGTGCGCGCTGCGCCACATGCACGAATTCGGCACCACCAGCGAACAGCTGGCCTGGGTCAAGGTCGCGGCCTCGCATCACGCGCAATACAACCCGCATGCCCTGCTGCGCGAGGTCGTCACCGTCGAGGACGTCGTCAATTCTCCGATGATCGCCGACCCGCTGCACCGGCTGGACTGCTGCGTGGTCACCGACGGCGGCGGCGCCGTGATCGTGACCACGCCGGAGATCGCCAGAAGCCTGAACCGGCCGCTGGTCAAGCTGATCGGGGCGGGCGAGGCGTTGAAGGGCCCCCGCGGCGGCAAGTCGCTCGATCTGACCTATTCGGCCGCGGTGTGGTCGGCGCCGCCGGCTTTCGCGGAAGCCGGCGTCACGCCGAAGGACATCAAATACGCCTCGGTCTACGACAGCTTCACCATCACGGTGGTGATGCAGCTCGAGGATCTGGGCTTCTGCAAGAAGGGCGAGGGCGGCAAGTTCGTCGCCGACGGCAACCTGATTTCCGGGGTGGGCAAATTGCCGTGGAACACCGACGGCGGCGGGCTGTGCAGCAACCATCCGGTCAACCGCGGCGGCATGACCAAGATCATCGAGGCGGTGCGGCAGTTGCGCGGCGAGGCGCATCCCAAGGTCCAGGTGCCGAACTGCGATCTCGCGCTGGTGCACGGCACCGGCGGACTTCTGGGCGTGCGCCATGGCGCGTCGACCGCGATTCTGGAGCGTGCGTGATGAGCGACAAGGCCAAGTATCCCGCCCCGCAGGGCAACGCCGAAACCAAGCCGTTCTGGGACGCCGCCGCGCAGGGCAAGCTGATGTTCAAGCGCTGCCGGGCCTGCAACGAGCCGCATTATTTCCCGCGCTCGATCTGCCCGTTCTGCTTCTCCGACCAGACCGTGTGGGAGGAGAGCGCCGGCGAGGGCGAGATCTACACCTTCCGCGTGATGCGCAAATCGGCGACCGGGCCCTACGCGATCGGCTACGTGACCCTGAAGGAGGGGCCGTCGCTGCTGACGAATTTCGTCGACTGCGATTTTACCGCCTTGAAGATCGGGCAGCGCGTCAAGGTGGTGTTCAAGCCGACCGACGGCGCGCCGCTGCCATTCTTTACGCTGACGAAATAACGACAAGCGCGGCCGAAGCCGCGCGCAACCGCACTGTAGGAAACGCCATGGCCATCGAGCATCCGAAAATCCTGTCGCTGAAGCGGGAGGGCGACCCGTATTCCTGGACCGACCGCGAGGTGATGCTGTACGCGATCGGCATCGGCATGGGCGCCGATCCGATGGACGAGCGCGAGCTCGCCTTCGTCAACGAGGGCTGCTTTCATCCGCGTCCGCTCAAGGTGGTGCCGACCTTCGCCTCGGTGGCGGCGTGGGGCGCGGGCCCCGGCGATCTCGGCATCAACCGCCTGCTGGTGGTCGACGGCGAGCGCGACATCACCTTCCACAAGCCGCTGCCGGTCAGCGCCAGAATCACCGCCGACTCCCGCGTCCTTGCCGCCTACGACAAGGGCAAGGACAAGGGCGCCGTGGTTATGCGCGAGACGGTGCTGAAGGCCGAGAACGGCGACAAGCTGGCCACGATCGTCAGTTCCGCCTTCGCGCGCGGCGACGGCGGCTTCGGCGGACCCTCCGAGGGCCAGCCCGCGCCGCATGCGGTGCCCTCGCGCGCGCCGGATCGTTCCGTCGATATCACGACCCGGCCCGACCAGGCCTTGATCTACCGGCTGTGCGGCGACCGCAATCCGCTGCACAGCGATCCCGAATTCGCCCGCCAGGCCGGGTTTCCGCGGCCGATCCTGCACGGCATGTGCACCTACGGCCTGACCTGCCGCGCGGTGCTGCAGACCTATGCCGACTACGATGCCGGCGCGTTCCGGCGCCACGCGGTGCGGTTCTCGGCGCCGGTGTTTCCCGGCGAGACCGTGACCGTCGACCTGTGGAAGGACGGCGAGGTGGTGTCGTTCGAGGCCCGCGTCAAGGCGCGCAATGTCACGGTGATAAAGAGCGGCAAGACCGTTCTGGGCTAGGAACCAGACCCACCCATAACACGAGCCAGGCGGGAGGCGGACATGGGGCTGTTGGACGGCAAGGTCGCGATCATCACCGGCGCCGGAGGCGGCCTCGGCGAAGCCTATGCGCGGCTGTTCGCGCACGAGGGCGCGGCGGTGGTGGTCAACGATCTCGGCGGGCCGCGCGACGGCAGCGGCCGCGACCTGTCGATGGCGCAGGCGGTGGTGGACGGCATCGTCGCCGATGGCGGCCGGGCGGTGGTCAACGGCGCCGACATCTCGACCATGGAGGGCGGGCAGTCGGTGTGCGACGACGCCATCCGCGCCTTCGGCCGCGTCGACATCCTGGTCAACAATGCCGGCATCCTGCGCGACGTGACATTCGCGAAGATGACGGAAGAGGACTGGGACAAGGTGATCAAGGTGCATCTCAAGGGCACCTTCTGCGCGACGCTGCCGGTGTATCGCTGGATGAAGGACAACGGCGGCGGGGTGATCGTCAACACCTCGTCGACCTCCGGGCTGATCGGCAATTTCGGCCAGAGCAACTACGGCGCCGCCAAATGCGGGATCGCCGGGCTCACCAACGTGCTGGCGATCGAGGGCCGCAAATACAATATCCGCCTCTGGTGCCTGGCCCCGGGGGCGCTGACGCGGATGACCGCGGACCTGCCGCGCTACCAGCAGAATCCGAGCGCCGCTTTCGTTCCCGACCAGATCGCGCCGGCGGTGCTCTATATGGTGAGTTCGCTGTCGGGCGATCAGACCGGCAAGATCATCGGCGTCTCCGGCCCGCGCGGCGTGCGCGAGATGAAGATGCTGGAGATGCCGGGCTGGAAGCCGTCGGGCACGTGGCGGGCGGAGGACATCGCGGCGCGTGCGGGCGAGATTTTCTTCTCGGACGACGAAAAGTTGGCGGCACGGCGGTTTTGACGAGGTGACATGAGCGAAGATCCCAAATCCGGCGCCGGTGCGGTCAAGCCGGTTGCCGAGGCCCGTCTGGCCTCGACCGTGCTGCTGTTGCGGCAGAGCGCAGCCGACATGGAGGTCTTCATGGTGGTGCGGCACCACCAGATCGACTTCGCCTCCGGCGCACTGGTATTTCCCGGCGGCAGCGTCGATCCCGCCGACCGCGAGATCGCGGCGCGACCCGAATTGATCCGGGCAGGCCACAGCGCTGACGCGAGCAGCCTGGCGCTGCGGGTCGCGGCGGTGCGCGAGACCTTCGAGGAGTGCGGCATCCTGCTGGCGCGTCCTCTCGGTTCCGACACGCTGATCAATGCTGCGGAATTGCAGGCCATCGGCCAGCCCAAGGGGGAGAGCGCAACCGACTTCATGGAGTTCGTTGCCGCCAAACGGCTGCAGCTGGCGCTCGACCTGCTGGAGCCGTTTGCGCACTGGATCACGCCGGTGGCCATGCCGAAGCGGTTCGATACCTATTTCTTCATGGCGGTGGCGCCGGCCGATCAGGTCGGCGTGCATGACGGCCGCGAGGCGGTGGATTCGGTCTGGATTTCACCGCGCCGGGCGCTGGATGACGCGCGCGCCGGCCGCTTCACCCTGGTGTTCGCGACCGAGCGCAACCTGGTCAAGCTGGCGCGTGCGGCGACCGCCGACGAGGCCATTGCCCGGGCGCGGGCCGAGCCCATCGTCACCGTGATGCCGCAGATGAGCAAGAATGATCGCGGCCAGCGCCAGCTTCGCATCCCGAAGGACGCCGGCTATGACGGCGAGGTCTTCGACATTTGAAGGGGTAGAGGAGACGTGGTGGAAAAGGATCTGTTCGCGGGCTTGAAGGTGATCGACTGCGCGAGCTTCATCGCCGCGCCCGCCGCTGCGACCGTGCTGTCGGACTTCGGCGCCGACGTCGTCAAGATCGAGCCGCCGGGCGAGGGCGATGCCTACCGGCAGCTCCACGTCGCGCCGGGCTACCCGGTCAGCACGCACAACTATCCCTGGATGCTGGACAACCGCAACAAGCGCAGCCTTGCGCTCGATCTCAAGTCGCACGACGGCCTCGCGGTGTTGCATCGGCTGGTCGACCGGGCCGACGTTTTCATCACCAACCTTCCGCTGCCGGTGCGGCGGCGGCTCAAGATCAGCCACGAGCATCTCGGTTCGCGCAATCCGCGGCTGATCTATGCCTCCTTCACCGCCTATGGCGAGACTGGGGCCGAGGCCGACAAGACCGGCTACGACTCCACCGCCTACTGGGCGCGCAGCGGCCTGATGGACAACGTCAAGCCCGCGGCCGACGCGATCCCGGCGCGCTCCGTCGCCGGCATGGGCGATCACCCGAGCGCGACGGCGCTCTATGCCGCAATCGTCACGGCGCTGTATCGCCGCGACCGCACCGGCAAGGGCGGCCAGGTCACCTCGTCGCTGATCGCCAACGGGCTGTGGGCGAACGGCGTGCTGGCGCAGTCGGCGTTGTGCGGCGCCCGGATGATCCCGCGGCCGCCGCGCGAGCAACTGCCCAATGCCTGCACCAACATGTACCGGTCCCGCGACAACCGCTGGCTGACGCTCTCGGTTCTCAACGAAGTGCGGCAATGGCCGCTGTTGCTGCAGGCGATGGAACGACAGGACATCGGCCGCGAGCCGCGCTTTTCGACGCAGCAGCATCGCCGCAGCCATGCGCGCGAGCTGATCGCGGAATTCGACGAGATTTTCGCCACCCGCGATCTGGCCGACTGGCGCGCGCGCCTCGACGCGGCCGGCATCACTTTTGGCGTCACCGGCACACTCGACGATATCCGGGACGACGCCCAGATGCGCGAGGCCGGCGCGCTGGTGCCCTATGCCGACGGCGCGGTGCTGACCATCAGCAGCCCGTTCGCCCTCGACGGCGTCGACAAGCGGACCCCGCGCGCGGCGCCGGAACTCGGCCAGCACAGCGCCGAGATCCTGCGCGAGCTGGGCTACGACGAGGCGGAGATCGCGCGGCTGTGCGACGCCGGCGCGGTGGGGTGAGGGCCGGACCGCTCAGGTTGCGTTGTTCGAATTGCAGACGGCACACCGGCGATCGGCTGGAAGCCTACCGCAATACAATTCCCGGCCTATATGGACCGCTGACGACCCCGCGCACCCCCTGGAGCCGAATGCATGACCGACCCATCCACCTACACGCCTCCCGCCGTCTGGACCTGGAACAAGGACAGCGGCGGCAGGTTCGCCAACATCAACCGCCCGATCGCGGGGCCGACCCATGACAAGGAACTGCCGGTGGGTCGCCATCCCTTGCAGCTCTATTCGCTGGCGACGCCGAACGGCACCAAAGTCACGGTGATGCTGGAGGAGCTGCTGGCGGCCGGCCATCGCGGCGCCGAGTACGACGCGTGGCTGATCAAGATCGACGGCGACCAGTTCGGCAGCGGCTTCGTGGCGGTGAACCCGAACTCCAAGATCCCGGCGCTGATGGATCGCAGCGGCCCGACGCCGATCCGCGTGTTCGAATCCGGCGCGATCCTGCTGCATCTGGCCGAGAAGTTCGGGGCGTTCCTGCCGACCGACGCGCGGACCCGCGCCGAGTGCCTGTCGTGGCTGTTCTGGCAGATGGGCAGCGCGCCCTATCTCGGCGGCGGCTTCGGCCACTTCTACGCCTACGCGCCGACCAAGATCGAATACGCCATCGACCGTTTCGCCATGGAGGTGAAGCGTCAGCTCGACGTGCTCGACCGCCGTCTCGCCGACAACAAATATCTGGCGGGCGACGACTACACGATCGCGGATATCGCGGTCTGGCCCTGGTACGGCGGGCTGGCCAAGGGCCTGCTCTACGGGGCCGGCGAATTCCTGAGCGTGCTGGAGTACAAACATGTGCAGCGCTGGACCGACGCCATCGCCGCTCGCCCGGCGGTGCAGCGGGGCCGCAAGGTCAACCGCACCTGGGGCGATCCCGCGAGCCAGCTGCACGAGCGTCACGACGCCAGCGATTTCGACACCAGGACGCAGGACAAGATTGGCTTAGACGCCGCGGCCGCAACCGGCGGGTGATTGCGCGGGTCGGGCCCGCGGACATACGCGGCGATGGCAGTCGAGGCTCCGATTCTGCCGCGGCGCGATCTACTTGCCGACGGTGGGATCGATCCGTCTAGCCTGGGCGATATCCAAGTCGCCGCCCGCGGTATCCCCGCGCGCCTGCTTCGCCACGCCGCGGTTGTAATAAGCAAGGGCGTATTTCGGGTTGAGGCGGATCGCCTCGCTGTAGTCGGCGATCGCGTGATCGTAATCCCGCTTGGCTCGATACACGGTGCCGCGGGTGTTGAAGGCTGCGGCATTTTGCGGATCGAGGTTGATAGCCCGGGTACAGTCCGCGATGGCGTTGTCGTAGTCGTTCTTGTAGAAGTACGCCGCACCCCGGCCATTGTAGGCGCCGGCATAGCGCTGGTCGAGCTGGATCGCCTGGCTGAAATCGGCGATGGCCCGATCGTAGTCGTCCTTGTCGAAATATGCGGCGCCGCGGCCGTTGAAGGGCAGGGCGTCCGTCGCATCGAGCTTGATCGACTGGTCGTAGTCGGCAATCGCGCGGTCGTCGTCCTGCTTGTCGCGATAGGCATTGCCACGGTTGTTGAAGGCCAGCGCAGCGACGTCCGATCCTGGAGCTAACTGGATGGCCGTGGTGAAGTCGGCGATGGCGCGGTCGAGATCGCCCGTAGCGTGGTATGCCTTGCCGCGGTTGTAGTAGCTGATGCCGAGGTCGCGGCCTTGCCAGCGGCCTGAATTGATCTGCCGCGTGCAGGCTGCGACTTGCGCCTGCACGTTCGAGCCTGACCCGTTGCAGAGCTCCTGATCGTTGTCGAAGTCGGCCCGGCTGGGCGTGACGGCGAGATAGACACAACTCGCCAAGACCAATGCCACGAATCGCTGCATGACCGGCTCCTCATCGATTGTACCGGACGTTTCATGCAGAATGAATGACGCTGCCCGCTGATCGATGATCTGGATCAATCAATAGAGGCGTGGCCGCATTTGATTCAGGTGAACGCATGCTGCGCTCCGATCATCATCGTAGACAGCTCCTGCTGCCGTTGATGAGCCGCAAGCCGGGGAGGCATCATTGGCTTCGATGACTCGTCACGCCCCGCTGGTGACGTTGGTCGGCAGCGGCAGCACCTCGCCGGCGACGCCGCGATCCGGGGTTTCGTCCTTCCAGCGCACCGATCCGAACGGCCGCTCCAGCATGCGGCGCACGCGGATCGGCTCCGGACCGAGGTGGAAATCGATGGCGCTCTGGTGCAGCGCGCGTTCGGCCTGGGTCGGCCGGTTGCGCTGGCGCAGGTAGTCGGTCCAGGTCGGGCAGTGATAGCGCTCGGTCCAGATCTCGGGGTCGGCGAGGTTGCGCGCGATCGACCAGCCATAGGCGCCGTTGCGCTGCCGGCTGAGCTGCACCTCCTGCATCAGGCTGTAGAAGGCGCGCGCGCGGTCGGGATCGACGCGGTATTCGATCTCGATCACGATCGGTCCGCTGCGCGAGGTGATCGACAGGTTCACTTCCGGATCGGCCAGCGGGTCGAGCGCCTGTTCGTCGCGGCTGCCGGCGGTCGGCATCCGCAGCCACAGGCCAAGCGCCGGGGCCGCCAGCATCAGCGCGGCCGACAGCATCAGCGCATGGTTGGTGCCCATGCCGTCGGCGACATGGCCCCAGATCCAGCTGCCGATGGCGACGCCTCCGGAAATCGCGGCCTGGAAGGTGGCGAGCGCGCGGCCGGCGACCCAGCGCGGCGCCGACAGCTGGATCGCGATGTTGAACAGCGTGATGGACAGCGTCCAGCCGGCGCCGGCCACCACCAGCGCGGCGGCGGTGAGGACCGGAATACGGCTCAGCGCCACCACGGCGGTGCCGATCCCCATGGTGAGCAGGCAGGCGCGGATCGCGGCCTCGCTGCTGAACAGCTTGCGCGCGGTGCCGACATTGAGCGCGCCGATCACCGCGCCCATGCCGAAAGCGCCGAGCATGATGCCGAAGGTCTGCGCGCCGCCGCCGAGCAGGTCGCGCGCGATCAGCGGCATCAAGGCCAGGATCGAGCTGCCGCCGATCCCGGTGGACAGGGTTCGCCACAGCACGACGCGCAGCGACGGCGAATGCACCACGTAGCGCACGCCCGAGACGATGGCCCGCGACATCCGTTCGGGCGGCAGCCGCGACGGCTCGACCACCCGGCGCCACAGCAGCAGCGCGGTGAACAGCGGCAGATAGAGCGCGGCGTTGCAGATGAAGGCGGCCATGGCGCCGGCGGTGGCGACGATGACGCCGCCGATCGCCGGGCCGAACGAGCGCGCGATGTTGTAGCTGATGCCGTTGAGCGCCACCGCCGAGGGTAGCGTGTCGGGCGGCACCTGCTCGCTGACGGAAGCCTGCCAGGACGGCCCGAACAGCGCCATGCCGCTGCCGATCAGGAAGGTGAAGGCGAGAATGATCGGCGGCGTCAGCAGGCCGAGCGCGGTGATCACCGACAGCATGGTGGCGCCGCTCAGTCCGATCGACAACGCGATCAGGCCGACGCGCCGACGGTCGAACATGTCGGCGATGGCGCCCGCCGTGACCGAGAGCAGCATTACCGGAAGCATCAGCGCGGTCTGCACCAGCGCGACCATGTTGGCCGACGAGGTCATCTGGGTCATGGCCCAGGCGGCGCCGACGCCGTGGATCATGAGACCGAAATTGGACAGCAGGCTCGCCAGCCAAATGCGGCGGAACAGGGCGATGCGCAGCGGGGCGCCGATACCGTCGAGCAACGAACTGACCTTTCCGATTCGGCCGGGGAGCTAGTGGTCCGATTCCAACATTTGCATCCCATCTCAGCAGGCGCTTAGCAAATGTTGGAATCAAAGGACCACTAGCTAAGTTAAAGTGGCTAGTGCGGTGGATCTGACACTCGCTATTCCGACTCGCGGAAACGTGGAAGCGAATGTCAGATCCACCGCACGAGGCGGTCCGTTATAGTCCGGCGCGGGCCGGGATGGCAGCCGAACGGTGGTCCGGGGCGGCGGATGCCCGCGGCGGTTGGTCGATGCCCGGCGCGCGCCGAAGCCGATCGCCGGTTCTTGCCGCTCCGGCCAAATTGGCCAATGAAGTCAGGCATCAGGTCGCGATCCAAGCGGACGGGCCGGGATTATCCCGCGCCTCGCGACCATCGGTTGCTTGACCGCGTCAAGGCAATGTTCTTATTTTGTTCTCATGTCGATCGAGACCCTCGGAGAAGCCTACCGCCTGAGCTGGCGCGTCCGCGTGCGCTGCGTTCGCGGCGTCGTGGAAAGCCCGGTCAGCCTGAAGCGCTGCGAGTACCAGGCTGAACTCGATATGCAGACCCTGGTCTGGGCCAAGGGGCTGAGCTTTCCGCTCGGCCGGCTCGGCAGCCGGCTGATGTGCCCGCAATGCGGCAGCCGCGACGTCAACGTCATCTTCGAGCCGCCGCCGATGGTGCGGGCGGTTGTGCGGGGATAAATCGGGGCAAACGATTCCGCGCGCGCGGTTGCCGCGCGCGACATTGTCGAAGTAGCGTCGCTGCCGCTACTTGTGATGTTTTCTGAGATAGTCGTGCAGCGACGAACTGTCGTGCTCCTTGAGCAGCGTCTTCAGCATCATGTCGCCGCGGCGGCCGGCGGCGAAATGCTCGCCATAGGTCTTGCGCAAGGTGTGGACCCGGGTGTTGCCATGCTTGCGGTCGATCTGGCCGCCCTTGTCGCGATGCCGGCCGTCCAGACCTTTTTTCGCTCCCGAATTTTTCTTCGCCTTCTTCGCCATGGCGGCGCTTTCCCTTGGTGGATGCCGGTTCCAAGGCTAGGGGAGGAATGCAACTGGCGCTAGTGAGATTTGCGCGGCAACGGCGCCCCGCGCCTTGACAAAGTCTCGCATCGCGCCTAATGTCACCTAATGGTGACAAAATCCAAGAAGAAAACCATAACTCCCCGTGACGCCGCGGCGACCCGCGAACGCATTCTCGAGGCGATCGGGCGGCTGATCCTGCGCGAGGGGCTGAGCGGCGTCGGCGTCAATGCGCTCGCGCGCGAGGTCGGCTGCGACAAGGTGCTGATCTATCGCTATTTCGGCGACATGGACGGGGCCTATCAGGCGTTCGCCGCGCAGAGCGACTTCTGGTGGACGCTGGGCGAACTGACCGCCGGGATCGAACCCGACCGGACCGCTCTCGCCGAAGCGCTCAAACTGATCATGCGGCGCCATGCCAAGGCGGTCCGCGCGCGTCCGGTGACACTGGAAGTGCTGGCCGCGGAGCTGGTAACGCGCAGCCCGCTGGTGGTCGCGCTGGAAAGCGTGCGCGAACGCCGCACGCTCGACCTCAACCGGTGGATCGCGGAGCATTATCGACCGCCGGCTGGCCTCGACGTCGAGGCCGTCAGCCTGCTGCTGGGGTCGGCGGTCAACTATCTCGCCGCCCGGGCGCGGAAGATCAGGATCATGAGCGGGATCGCGCTGACATCCGAGGCGGGATGGGAGCGGATTCTGGCCGCCGCCGACGCCGTCATCGACGCGCTCGCCGGCGCGCGGTAACGGGTATTTTCTGCACCTCAAAAGTCACCTTATGGTGACAAAACAATGGAGCCGCCGATGACCAGATTGAACAGCCGCAGGAGCGTCCTGACGCTCGGCTTGGGGGCCGTCACGGTGGTGATGGCGGGGTGCGCTTCGCCCGGCGGCGCCTTGTCCGTCCCCGAGGGAGCGGCCCATGCGCCGTGGGCGCTGTGGAATGATCCGGGCGTGCGTGGAACGCCGCTGGCGCTGGTCTCGGCGGCGATCCTCGCCGCCAATCCGCACAACACCCAGCCGTGGATCTTCCGGGTCACGGACACATCGATCGAGATCTTCGCGGATCTGTCGCGCCACCTGGGAGCCATGGATCCGTTCGTGCGCGAGATGCATCTCGGCATCGGCTGCGCCATTGAGAACGCCATGCTGGCCGCGGCCCCCAATGGCTACGACGCCTCGCTCCAGCTGGAACCGGGAACGCTGGCCGGCCTGTCCCGCCGCAGCTGCGAGACGCGGGTGGCGACGATCCGGCTCGCCCGGCGCGAGGGCCTGCCGGTGGATCCGCTGTACCAGACGATCCCGCTGCGGCACACCAACCGCGCCGCCTACCGGCGCGAGGCGCCGGTCCCGCCGGAATGGCTCACGGCCGCAGGCAACCTCGCCGGGGATGGCGGGGCGAGGGTGCTGTTCATCGACAACGACGCCGATCGCCGCGGCTTCGATGCGGCGGTGGTCGACGCGACCCGGGCCATCATCGCCGACGACACCATGATCGCCGACAGCGACGTCTGGTTCCGGGACTCCGATCGGCAGATCGAGCTGCACCGCGACGGGCCATCGCTGGAAACCGCCGGGCTGTCTCCGGTACGGCTGGCGCTGGCGCGCATGTTGCCGCTTTCGCCCGCGAGCGCCCATGACGGCTGGCTCAGCCAGACCGAGATGCAGCTTGCCACCGCGCCGTTGGTCGGACTGATTGCCGTGCGTGACCGCTACGATCGACCGACGGCGCTTTCGTCAGGCCGGCTCTGGCAGCGGCTCCACCTCGGCGCGGTCGCCCACGGCGTGGCCGTGCAGCCGCTCAACCAGCCGATCGAGATGATCGACCGCGAGCGCGAGCGGGGACGCGGCACCGCCTGGGCCGAGCGCATCGCCGCTTTCACCGGCAGGGACTGGATGGCGACCTTCGCCTTCCGGGCGGGCCGGCCGGGCGCGGTCGCGCCGGCGGCGGCGCGCCGCGCGCTCAGTGCCGTGATCGAGGCTTGAGCCGCAGAAGCGGACGATGCGAGATCCGTGATCGTCAGCTCACAGGTGCGGGTGCGGCATCCTCCGATTTCGGTTCGATCGGCGCGGCCATCGCGCCGATTCCCCAGTTCTTCGGAACGATGATGATGGTGGCCAGGTAGACGATCAGCACCAGCGTTCCCCACATGATGTCGTCGTGGTCGCGCATGAAGTCCGTCAGCGCGTGGGGCGCGAGGTCGCGCGGGATGCCGGTGCCGCCGATGAAGCTGA
>JBKQQE010000474.1:0-3624 GCA_052326245.1 Xanthobacteraceae bacterium
CGATTGGTGACGCGAAGGATGCGGTCAAGAAATCCGCCGACAAGGCCGCCGAGTTCGTCCACCGCAAGCTCTGATCTCTCTCTTGACGCGAACGACCGGCCACCCGATCCGGTCTATTCTTCCCCAGCCACGGACGCGCGGCCATTCGCGATCGGTCGCGCGCACGGCCGGACAACAAAACGCCCCGCGCGCGCCGGCGCCGGGGCGTTGACGTCTCGCGGTCTCATGTGGCGTCGACCAGAACGATCTCGCTGTCCTCGATCGCCTTCACGGTCAGTGTCTCCTCGCCGGAGATCGCCGCGCCGTCGCGGGGCTTCAGCTTGACGCCGTTGACTTCGACCGAGCCCGTCGACGGCACCATGTAGCCGTGACGCGCGGCGCCGATCCTGTAGACCGTGGTTTCGCCGGCCTTCAGCGTCGCGCCCAGCACCCGCGCGCGGGTGCGGATCGGCAACGCCTCGGTGTCCTCGGCAAAGCCGCTCGCCAGCGCGACGAACTTGCCGGAGCGGTCGGCCTTGGGAAACGGCTTCGCGCCCCAGGCCGGCTGGCCGCCCGCCTGTTCCGGCATGATCCAAATCTGGAAGATCCTCGTCAGTTCAGATTCCAGATTGTACTCGGCGTGGCGCACGCCGGTCCCGGCGCTCATGATCTGGACGTCGCCGGCCGCGGTGCGGCCCTTGTTGCCCATGCTGTCCTGATGGGTGATGGCGCCCTCGCGGACATAGGTGATGATTTCCATGTTAGCGTGGGGATGCGGCGGGAAGCCGGTGTTGGGCGCGATCTCGTCGTCGTTCCAGACCCGCAGCGAGCCGATGCCCATGTTGTTGGGGTCGTAGTAGTCAGCGAACGAGAAATGGTGCTTGGCCTTGAGCCAGCCGTGGTCGGCGCCGCCGAGCTGCTCGAAAGGTCTGCGCTCGATCATGTGATTTCTCCTGGTGATCGGTTCGCCCCGAAGGGCTTCTGGCACCACACCTAAGAGGATCACGACCTCGAAGAAATAGAAACAATGGAAACTCATCGTTTCCGGAATAGGATTCACGCCGCGTCGAGATTCCGGGTTCACGCCCGTTGGGCGTGCCCCGGAATGACCAAATCTCCGGTTTCGACATTCCGGGATCGCCCGAAGGGCGAGACCCGGAATCTCGAACACTCAGCACGCTCTGCGACCAAACGGCTCCGAATCAGGAGCCGCGCCTGTTGCAATCGCCCGCTCACTTCGCCGGCAGGATGGTCCCTTCCACTTCGCCGAATCCGACGCGGTAGCCGTCGCCCTGGCACCAGCCGGTGATCTTCAGGGAATCGCCGTCCTCCAGGAACGTCCTGCGCTCGCCATCGGCGAGGTCGAGCGGCTCGGCACCGCCCCAGCTCAGTTCGAGCAGGCTGCCGCGCTGGTCCTTCTCGGCGCCGCTGATGGTGCCCGAGCCGAGCAGGTCGCCGACGCTCATGGCGCAGCCCGACGAGGCATGATGCACGAGCTGCTGCACCGACGACCAGTACATGTATTTGAAGTTGGTCCGGCAGATCCGCTCCGCCGCGTTCATGCGGGCGGTCTTCAGGCCGACATCGAGCGTGAGGTCGTAGTTGTTGGGCAGGCTCTGCTGCAGGTAGGGCAGCGGCGCGGGGTCCTGCCGCGGACCCTGCACCCGGAACGGCTCCAGCGCCTCGCGGGTGACGATCCAGGGACTGATCGAGGTGGCGAAGGCCTTGGCCTGGAACGGACCGAGCGGCACATATTCCCACTGCTGGACGTCCCGCGCGCTCCAGTCGTTCAGCAGCACGAACCCGAAAATCATGGCGTCGGCCTCGGCTTCCGAGAGACGATCGCCCATGTGGGACGGCTGCCCGACCACCACGCCCATCTCCAGCTCATAGTCGAGCCGCTTGCAGGGAGCGAATGTCGGCAACTCGGCCGTCGGCGGCTTCAACTGGCCGCAGGGACGGTGAATGGGCGTGCCGCTGACCACCACGGTCGAGGCCCGGCCGTTGTAGCCGATCGGAATATGAAGCCAGTTCGGCAGCAGCGGATTGGACTTGTCGCGGAACATGATGCCGACATTGGTGGCGTGTTCCTTCGACGAATAGAAATCGGTGAAGCCCGCGACCTGAAGCGGCAGCTGCAGCCGTGCCTCGCGCTGCGGCACCAGGGCGCGCGCGCGCAAGCCTGCGTTGTCGCGCAGCTCGGGATTGTCATGACGCAGCAGCGTGCTGATCCGCGTCCGGGTCGCCGACCATACCTTGGGCCCCAGCGCCATGAACGGATTGATCGAGGCGTGAGCGAAGATGCCGTTGGCGCCGCCGGCGCTGATCAGCCCCTCGCGCTCCAGCACCGCGAGATCGAGGATCTGATCGCCGATCGCCACCCCGACCCGGGGCGCCGGGTCACTGGCGGTCGAGAACACGCCATAGGGCAGGTTCTGGATCGGAAAATCGGATTGCGGGTCGACCGCGATAAACGAGCGCAGCTTCGGATCGTTGGGGTGGCTCATCGGCGTCCTGCTGTTGATCGGAGAATTACTCGGCATCTTGCTGGCGGCCGGGCTCGGCGGCGGCGAAGGCCTCGAGCTTGGCCGCGGCGGCGTTCAGGCCGCGGATTCGCTCGTAGGGCGCGAGGTCGATGCCGAAACGCCGTGCGTTGAACACCTGCGGCACGATGCAGATGTCCGCCAGCGTCGGCTCCTCGCCCAGCGCGAACGGCCCCGGCAGTTGCGCCAGCCGCGCCTCGATGGCGTCGAAGCCGAGCTTGATCCAGTGCTTCGACCAGGCGGTACGGCCCGCCTCGTCGATCCCCATCTCGGTCAGCCGGTTCAGCACCCGCAGATTGCCGATCGGGTGAATATCGCTCGCCACCACCAGCGCGATCTCGCGCGCGACGGCGCGGCCCCGGGGATCGCGCGGCAACAGCGGCGGATTGGGATGGGTCTCGTCGAGATATTCGATGATCGCGAGCGACTGCGCGAGGTGAAAGTCGCCCTCGATCCAGACCGGCACCAGGCCCGCCGGATTGAGTTTGAGATACTCCGCCGAGGTCTGTTCGCCCTTGCGCAGGTGAATGTAGCGGCGGTCCGCGCTAAGGCCCTTCAGGCCGAGCGCGATCCGCACCCGATAGGCGGCCGAGGAGCGAAAATAGCCGTACAGCGTGGCGCCGGTGGGGTCGGGCATCGGGCGAAGTGTCCTTGCGAGGGTTGGGATGAATGCGACGGCGCGCCGCCGGGTACTAGGGCCGGCGCGCCGCCGCGGTCAAGGCCTGGTCGGGTCGAACTTCTTCTCGAGCCCGTTCCAGCAATCGGCATAGTCGTCCTGCAGCGTCGCCGAGGTGGCGGCGTGGCTCGTCACCCGTTGCGGAAAGCGGGTTTCGAACATGAAGGCCATGGTGCCGGTCAGCTTCACCGGCTTGAGTTCGCCGTTGCTGGCGTGCTCGAAGGCATCGCGGTCGGGACCGTGCGGCAGCATGCAGTTGTGCAGGCTGATGCCGCCCGGGGTGAACCCCTGGGGCTTGGCATCATAGACGCCGTACACCAGCCCCATGAATTCCGACATGATGTTCATGTGATACCACGGCGGGCGGAAGGTGTTCTCGGCCACCATCCAGCGCTCGGGGAAGATCACGAAATCGATATTGGCGGT
>JBKQQE010000475.1:0-3709 GCA_052326245.1 Xanthobacteraceae bacterium
CTTCATCCTCGGCGAGGTCGCCGCCCCCGGACAATATCCCTACGTGCCCAACATGACGGTGGAGAGCGCGGTGGCGATCGCCGGCGGCTTCTCGCCGCGCGCCCAGAAAGGCGCCGTCGAACTCACCAGCACCGTAGGCGCCGCGCCGGTCCGCGCCAGCGTGCCGCTCGGCACCCTGCTGCGCCCCGGCGACACCATCGTCGTCGCCGAGCGCTGGTTCTGACCATGACCGACGCGACCCTCAAACCGCTGCGCATCCTCCACGCGGTCCGGGCGCCGGTCGGAGGAATCATTCGCCACATCCTCGACCTCGCCAACGGCCAGGCCCAGCTCGGCCACGAGGTGGGCATCGTCGCCGACAGCCTGACCGGCGGCGAACGCGCCGACGCGGCCTTTGCTGAAATCGCGCCCCGCATGAAGCTCGGCATTCACCGCCTGCCGATCCACCGCCCGCCTCACCCGTCCGATGTGCTGGTCTGGGCCAACTTCACCCGCCTCGCGCGGCGCTTGAAACCCGACGTGCTGCACGGTCATGGCGCAAAGGCCGGCGTCTTTGTCAGGCTGCGCCCGGCATCGCCCTCCACCATTCGCATCTACACGCCACACGGCGGGTCGCTGCATTTTGCCCCCGATACCGTCGAGGGCATGTTCTATCTCAGGCTCGAACACCTGCTGATGAACCAGACCGAACTGTTCCTGTTCGAAAGCGCCTTCGCACGCGACACCTATCAGCGCCGCATCGGCACGCCGCGGGGACTGGTGCGTTGCGTGTTCAACGGGGTAACGGCCGCTGAATTCGATCCGGTCGAACTCGCAGCCGACGCGACCGACGTGGTCTATGTCGGCGAATTCCGCCATATCAAGGGGGCTGATCTGCTGGTGGACGCGGTCGGCCGGCTGCGCGCCGAAGGCAAGTCCGTGACGGTGACGCTCGCCGGCGACGGCGAGGAAACCGATGCCATCAAGGAACAGGTCGAACGCCTCAAGCTCGGCAATGCGGTGCGCTTTGCCGGCCACGTCAAGGCCCGCACCGGCTTCGCCAAAGGCCGTCTGCTGGTGGTTCCATCGCGCGGGGATTCGATGCCCTATGTGGTGATCGAAGCCGCCGCGGCTGGCGTTCCGATGATCGCAGCCAATGTCGGCGGCATCCCGGAAATCTTCGGACCTCACGCCTCCGCCCTGTTCGCCGCCGGCAATGCCGGCGCCATGGCGGAGGCGATTGCGGCCGCCATGGCCGCGCCCGACGCGACGCGGGAGCGCGCGCGTCAACTTCGCGAACGGATCTCCCAGCATTTCTCCCAGAGCGCGATGGTCGAAGGGATCATGGCGGGGTACCGCGAGGCGTTCGCAAAGCGTTAACCAAGCCTTACCGCGATAACGAATTTTTCCGATTTTTCCGCTATGCGGTGGACCAGCACCCGCCCTCGACCCGTGTGGCCGCGCCCGGCGCACAGGAGGCTCCGCCGTGGACAGAATAGACGCCCGCACCATGATCAACGCCGCCGCGGCGGCTCCGGCCTCGACGCTCGACGGCGCGCCGCAGGTCGAGCGCAGGCGCCGCCTGTCGCCTTCCGCGCTGGAAGTCGCGAACCAGAAGGTGCGGTCGGCCTATTCACCGATTGTCATTGCCGGCCTGGTGCGTGTGGTCGATTTTGCATTGATCGCAGTTTGCGGCCTCGCCGTCGATTTCAGCTACGTCGTTCACGTCAGCGGTTTCATGTGGCCCTACGTATTCGCGGTGTTCGCGGTCGCGCTTGCCGCCGTCATCAGTTTCCAGGCCGCGGATCTCTACGACATCCAGATGTTTCGCGGCCAGCTCCGGCAGATGACGCGGATGGTGTCGTCGTGGAGCTTTGTGTTCCTGCTGTTCATGGGCGCCTCGTTCCTCGCCAAGATCGGCGGCGAGGTGTCGCGCCTGTGGCTCTCCGCCTTCTTCTTTCTCGGCCTGGCTGCACTGGTATCCGAGCGCATCGCGCTCAGGGCGCTGGTGCGCAAATGGGCGCGTGACGGGCGGCTCGATCGCCGCACCGTGGTGGTCGGTGCCGACACCAACGGCGAACAGCTCATTGTCGCGCTCAAGAACCAGGATGACTCCGACCTCGACATCCTCGGCGTGTTCGACGACCGCGGCGACGCGCGCGCGCAGGAGACCTGCGCGGGCCTTCCCAAGCTCGGCAAGGTGGACGACATCGTGGAGTTCGCGCGCCGCACCCGCGTCGACCTCGTGCTGTTTGCCCTGCCGATCTCGGCGGAAATCCGCATTCTCGACATGCTGAAGAAGCTGTGGGTGCTGCCGGTCGAAATCCGGCTGTCGGCGCACACCAACAAGTTGCGCTTCCGCCCCCGCGCCTATTCGTACCTCGGCAAGGTGCCGACGCTCGACGTCTTCGAACAACCGATCACCGACTGGGACATGGTGATGAAGTGGATGTTCGACCGCGCCGTCGGCGCGCTGATGCTGATCCTGCTGTCGCCGGTGCTGGCGCTGGTCGCGCTGGCGATCAAGCTCGACAGCCCCGGCCCGGTATTGTTTCGCCAGAAGCGCTTTGGCTTCAACAACGAGCGCATCGACGTCTTCAAATTCCGCTCGCTCTACCATCACCAGGCCGATCCGACGGCGTCGAAGGTCGTCACCAAGGACGATCCGCGCGTCACCAGGGTCGGCCGCTTCATCCGCAAGACCAGCCTCGATGAGCTGCCGCAACTCTTCAACGTGGTGTTCAAGGGCAACCTTTCGCTGGTCGGACCGCGGCCGCATGCGGTGCAGGGCAAACTGAAGAACCAGCTGTTCGACGAGGCGGTCGACGGCTACTTCGCGCGGCACCGGGTCAAGCCCGGCATCACCGGCTGGGCCCAGATCAACGGCTGGCGCGGCGAAATCGACAACGCCGAAAAGATCCAGAAGCGGGTCGAATTCGACCTCTATTACATCGAGAACTGGTCGGTGCTGTTCGACGTCTACATCCTGCTCAAGACGCCGATGGCGCTCCTGAAAACCGAACACGCGTACTGATCGACGCGTTCTCCCCGTGCCTTCGATCAAGGCCACGGCAATCCGACTGACCCGAGAGGCGCCCGATCGATCGCCTGACCCTTAGGACTGCGCGTCGTGTGATGGCCACTAGCTTAACGGCCCCAGATTTCGTTGCAGCACCGGCCGTCGTGCCGGGGGTGGTCGCGACGCAGCGCGCGATCCTGTGGTTCGCGGGCTTCTGCGGCGCCATCGCCATCATCGAGCCGAGCCCGTATGAGGTCGCGGTCATCGGCATGATCGCCTTCTATTCGGCGACCGGCCTGCGCCTGCGCATCGCCTTCCTGCCGCTGATTGCGCTGCTGTTCCTCCTCAATATCGGCTACTCGATCTGCGCGGCCTACCTGATGGACCAGGTCGAGATCGTGAGCTGGATTCTCACCTCCTGGTATCTGGCGATCTCCGCGATATTCTTCGCCATGATCGTGGCCGACGACACGGTGGCCCGCATCGACGCCTTGCGCCGCGGCCTGCTGGCCGCGGCCATGGTCGCCTCACTCGCCGGGTTGGTGGGCTATTTTCATCTCGTCCCGGGCCGGCCGGAAATCTTCACGCTGTATGGCCGCGCCGCCGGCACGTTCAAGGACCCCAACGTGCTCGGCGCGTTCCTGATCCTGCCGGCACTGTTCGCGCTGCAGAGCGTGGTCAGCGATCCGTTCGCCAAGGCCAGCCGCAGCG
>JBKQQE010000476.1:0-2643 GCA_052326245.1 Xanthobacteraceae bacterium
GATCGCGGAAAAAATCACCGGCAACCGGAAGACGTACGGTCTTTGCGTGATTGGCGGCGTGCGCTGGGATATCACTCCCGAGGTGAAGACCGAGCTGGGCCAGGTTCTCGACAAGCTCGAAGCCGAGTGGCGGCCGGTCGTCGATGCGGTGAGCAAGGACAAGAACATTCAGAAGCGCACGAGCGGCGTGGGCGTCGCGGATATGAAATTGGTGAAGAATGCGGCGCTACTGGGGCCCGTGGCGCGGGCAGCGGGCGCGGACATCGATTGCCGGAGGGACCATCCTTATGCGGCGTACGATCGCGTCGAGTTCGATGTGATCACCGAACGCGGCGGCGACGTGTGGTCGCGCGTGCTCGTCAGAATGAAGGAAGTGTTCGAGTCGATCCGGATCATCCGCCAGTGTCTGGGGAAGATGGAGGCGGGGCCGATCCAGTTGCAGATTCGGGATGAACTGCCGGCGGGACGCATGGGGTTGTCTTCGGTCGAAGCGCCGCGCGGCGAGAGCCACCACTTCGTCATCACCGGCGAGAACAATCATCCTCGGCGCTGGCGGGTGCGCGCGCCGACCTATCAGAACCTCCAAGCGGTGCCGGCGATGATCAAGGATCAGCAGATCGCGGACATGACGATTTCCCTGGGCAGCATCGACCCGTGTTTCTCTTGCACCGACCGGCTGGAAACGATTGACCTGCGCTCCGGCGCGGTGAAGGTGTGGTCGCAGCAAGAGTTGCTGAAACTGACGCGGGCAAAGAAGGCATAGGACCGGACATGAATCTTCGTGTGATTTGGGCGATCGTGGGCGTGGTGCTGAACGTGGGACTTGTGCTGCTCGTGGCGCCGCTGTTCCAAGGCATCTTGCGCAAGATCACTGCACGCATCCAATCGCGTCAAGGACCGCCGATCCGGCAGCCGTATTTCGACCTATTGAAACTGTTGGGCAAGGAAGACATCGAATCCGGCCAGACGCCCCTGATGCAGCGCTTCGCGGCCTACTTGTCGCTGGCCACGGTGCTGACGGCGGCCTGCCTCGTGCCGATGGGGTTCGCAGCGCCGCTGAATGGTGTGGGCGATGCGATCCTGCTGATTTATCTGCTGACACTTTGCGGGATTTGCACGCTGCTGGCGGGGCTGGCGGCGGGCTCGACGTACTCGCTGGTCGGAATCAGCCGCGAAATGATGAGCATGATTGCGCTCGAGCCGCTGTTTGCGATTGCCATCGTCGTCGGGGTGATGCACGCGCAATCGTTCCGGTTGAACACGGTCCTGAACGGATCCGTGTACTCCACCGGCGGGTTCCCGTGGTCGGGGCTGCTCATGCTGGGCGTGATGCTGCTGTCATTTCAGGCGTTCGTGCAGCGCGTGCCGTTCGATATCTCCGAAGCGGAGACGGAGTTGATGGAAGGCCCGCTCATGGAGTACTCCGGGCCGAAGCTGGCGCTGTTTAAGTACGCGAATATGGCCAAACTGGTCATCTACAGCGCGCTCTTTGCGGCGCTGTTTGTGCCCTGGGGTTCGGGCCTGGCGTTTCCGCTGGGCTGGCTGCTGTTCTGGGTCAAGGTATCGGTGCTGGTGTTGCTGGTGACTGTGGTGGCGGCGACGCATGCACGCTACCGGATCGATCAGGCCATCCGCTATTTCGCCAGTTTGCTGGCGGTAGCGCTGGTGGCGCTGGTTCTGGCGAGCTATGGACATTAGCGAGGTGCGGCCATTTCTGTCTTGAGCAAACTGAAAGAGACGGTCATCTGCCTGACGGCGGGGCGGGTGACGCTCCCCTATCCCGCTGCGGCAAAGCCGGTGCCGGAGAAGTTCCGCGGGCGGCCCATCTTCGACGCGCGGAAGTGCATCGGGTGCGCAGGCTGCGCGAATAATTGTCCGGCGCGGGAGATCCTCATCTACGACGTGTCACAGGAGATTCGCGTTCTCGAGTACCTCGGCCGCCGCTGCACGTACTGCGGCCGGTGCGCCGACGTGTGTCCCGAGAAAGCCATCACCATGAGCAAGGAGTTCGAGAACGCCACCGACAAGATCGGCGACATTCGGCAGCGCATCGAGCTCTTCATGAGCACGTGCCAGCGCTGCGGGCGCTGCTTCACGGAGCCGTCGGCGCTCGAACAGCTGAAGATGAAGGGCTATCGCTTCGACGATCCGCAGAACGATCGCTGGGTCTTTCGCTCGCAGGCGTTTCTGGAGAAAGACAAGGTCGTGGACGATATCGAGATCGAGTTGGATTGAGTTGACCATGCTGAAGACGCTCTGCCAAAAAATGTTCGGCCGGTCGCTATGGGTCTACCACGCCAACAGCGGCGGCTGCAACGGCTGCGACATCGAGGTGCTGAACGTGCTGACGCCGTACTACGACGCCGAGCGCTTTGGCATTAAGCTTGTAGGGTCGCCGCGCCACGCGGACGTGATGCTCTGCCAGGGACCGGCGATGCGCTCGACGGCGACGGCGCTGAAGCGCGCGTACGAGGCCATGCCCGCGCCGAAGCTCGTTTTCGCGATCGGCTCGTGCGCGTGCGGAGGCGGCGTGTGGTTCGACACCTATTCGGTGATTGGACCGATCGAGAAAATCATCCCGGTGAGCTTCTACATTCCCGGCTGCCCGCCGCGGCCGGAAGCGATTATCTGGGGCGTGGCTGT
>JBKQQE010000477.1:0-17301 GCA_052326245.1 Xanthobacteraceae bacterium
CATAGCAGTCTGCCTTGCGCAGACTGCGTAAACTTGTCTGCGGTGCCGGGCATCCACGTCTTCACAACCTTGCAACAAGAAAGACGTGGATGGCCGGGAGACCTTAGTCCTAGCGATCCGTAAGAGACGGATCGCGCTGCCCGGCCATGACGGAGAAGGATGGGTCAACTGATTTGGAAAATGCTCAAGCGGCCGTCGCTCGCTCGGCCCTCATACCTCGAGATGCTGCCGGATGAAGGCAAGGTCGGCGGCGGATATCATATCCGTGACGCCGCGGACGAACTGCTGCCAGCGCCGGGTCAGATCGGCCGGCACCAGCCGGCCGTCGGGCACGGTGTCGCGGCTGTTGCCGCGCCAGGTCTCGATGTTGGCGCGCTGGCTCGCCTGATCGGGGCTGGCGCCGTAGCTCGACAGATGCGCGGTGCCGTTGGACCAGCGATAGATGTAGGAGGTGCGGTCGCCCAGTTCGGTGGTGGCGAGCAACCCCTCGCGCTCGGTCTGCAGGATCACCGGGTGATCGGTGTAGGTCGGGTCGGTGTCGATCGGCGCGGCCTTGAGATAGTCGGCGCGGAAGATCCAGGAGCCCTCGAAGCGGTTCGCCACGCGCGAGAAGCTGGTATTCGCCACCGAGTACCAGCTCGATGTCGGCTTCCACGCCACGTTGGCGCCGATCTGCGCGAGGCCGTCGGCGAGATGCCACGGCAGATAGAGGTCGTCGTCGTCCCACCAGTGGATCAGTTCGGCGTCGGGCAACGCCAGCTCGTGCATGCGCTGCCGGATGTGGCGCAGCGTGCCGGCCGGCGCCGGCTCGTTCACCACCCGCACCCGCGGATGATCGACCGACAGCGGCGCCGGATGCTGGTTGTAGATCAGCAGGGTTGCCGATGACAGCGCGCTCTGCTGCAGGAAGCACGCCAGCGCCTCGCAGACGACCGCGTAGCGTCCGTAGGTGCCCATCAGGCAGTCGATCTTCATCGTCTCAGCAGGCCGGGATGTGCGGGGCGGGTGTGCGAACTGGCAGTCTAGCGCGCCGTTGCGGGGGCCGCAATTTCAGGCCGCGACGAGCGCTTCGACCATCGGGTGATGCGGATCGGCGAGGCCGTCGATGACGTTGAAATGATGACGGTCCGGCTCCTCGACCGCGCAGGTCGGAACGCCGAGGCCGGTCCAGATATTGGCCAAGAGCGCGTTCTGGCGCACGAATTCGGCCCGCTCCGCCGCGCCGACCCAGCAGATCACCCGCGCGCCCGGCAGCGGCTCGAGCAGCGCCGGGCTTTCCGCCCGCGCCTCGGCCGCATCGATGCGCAGATCGGCGTTCATCGCGGTCGAAAGCATCGGCCGCAGGTCATGGACGCCCGAGATCGACAGCACGGTGCGGATGCGGCCGCGCACCGCCTCGGTGAGCGGCGACGGCGCGGCGATCATGCGGCTGACCAGCTGGCCGCCGGCCGAGTGGCCGGCCAGCATCAGCGGGCCTTCGACCGCGGCCGCGGCATGGCTGACCGCGGCGGCGACCTCGACGACGATGCCGCCGATCCGCGCCGCGGGCGCCAGCGTGTAGGACGGCATCGCCACGGCAAAGCCGCGTTCGACCGGCCCGGCCGCCAGATGCGACCAGTAACTGTTGTCCAGCGCGCGCCAGAACCCGCCATGGACGAAGACCACGAGCCCGCGCGGCGCGCGCTCCGGCAGGAACAGGTCGTAGCGCTGGCGCGGCGCCTCGCCATAGGCCTGGTCGAGCCGCGCGCGGCCCTGGCGGGCGAGCGCGTCGCGATAGGCCTGCGCCGGGCCGACCCACGCCGCCGGCCAGCGCTCGCCGCCGGGGATATTGGGACCGTTGGCATAGGCATCGTTCCAGTCGACCACCTTGCGAAACACCAGGCTCATGCCAGTTCCCTCATGTTCGGCGCCGCGCCGTCAGGGCGCGTGGGCGACCGCTCGGACCATCATGCCGGCCAGCCCGCGTCCCGTGCAATGGCGCTGCCGGCGCCGGCCGATCGAGCGTATAAGCTTTAAGCTTGAAATAACAGGGGCACGGTGCGAACGTCGACCGATCGCGACGAGGTGCCGACGATGACCGATTTCAGGCGAACACGGGCGATGTTCCGGATTCCGGAGGAGACCATCTACCTCGACGGCAACTCGCTCGGTCCGCTGCCGCATGCGGCGCTCGAGCGGGTTAGACGCATGATGGCCGACGAATGGGGCAATCAGCTGATCCGCGGCTGGAACACCGCCGGCTGGATGGCGCAGCCGCGCATCGTCGGCGACCGGATCGGCCGGCTGATCGGGGCGCCGCGGGGACACGTGGTGGTCGGCGATACCCTGTCGATCAAGGTCTACCAGGCGCTGGCCGCGGCGCTCGAATTGAACCCGACCCGGCGCGTGATCCTGTCCGACAACGGCAATTTCCCCTCCGACCTCTACATGGCCGACGGCCTGATCCGCTCGCTCGACAAGGGCCATGAGCTGAAGGTGGTGGCGCCGGAGGAGGTCGAGGCGGCGATCGACGACACCGTCGCGGTATTGCTGCTGACCGAGGTCGACTATCGCACCGGCCGCCTCCACGACATGGGCGCGCTGACCCGCAGCGCCCATGCGGCGGGCGCGCTGACGGTGTGGGATCTGGCGCATTCCGCCGGCGCGATCGTCGTCGATCTCGAAGCCGCGGCCGCGGATTTCGCGGTGGGATGCACCTACAAGTATCTCAACGGCGGCCCGGGCGCGCCGGCCTTCATCTACGTCGCCCCGCGCCACGCCGACCGCGTTCGCCCGGCGCTGTCGGGATGGATGGGACACGAGGCGCCATTTGCCTTCGACCAGGACTATCGGCCGGGGCACGGCATCGAACGCATGCGGGTCGGCACGCCGCCGGTGATCGCGCTGGCCGTGCTCGACGCCGCGCTGGACGTCTGGGACGGCGTCAGCCTCGACGACGTCCGCCGCGCCTCGCTGTCGCTGGCCGAGCTGTTCATCCGCGAGGTGGAGGCGCGGTGTCCCGATCTCGAACTGGCGTCGCCGCGGCAGCCGCGGCTGCGCGGCAGCCAGGTGTCGTTTCGCCACCCGGGCGGCTATGCCATCATGCAGGCGCTGATCGCCCGCGGCGTGATCGGCGACTTCCGCACGCCGGACGTGATGCGGTTCGGCTTCACGCCGCTCTATCTCGGGGAAGACGAGGTGAGGGCGGCGGCCGCCGCGCTCGCGGACATCATGGCGCATCGCCTTTGGGATCGCGCCGAGTTTCATGCAAGGGCCCTGGTGACATGACCGACAGCTCCGACGTTCCCGCCGCCGGCGCCGCCCCCGCGGGCGCGCAAATGTCGTTCGCCGGCCGGATGTCGTATGGCGACTATCTGCATCTGGAGTCCCTGCTCGATGCCCAGAAGCCGCTGTCGAGCGCCCACGACGAACTGCTTTTCATCATCCAGCATCAGACCTCCGAACTGTGGATGAAGCTCGCCATCCACGAAATCCGCTCGGCGATGGCGGCGCTGCGCCGCGACGAGCTGCGGCCGGCGTTCAAGATGCTGTCGCGGGTCGCCCGCATCTTCGAACAGCTGAACAGCGCCTGGGACGTGCTGCGTACGATGACGCCGAGCGAGTACACCCAGTTCCGCGGCCATCTCGGCCAATCGTCGGGCTTCCAGTCGTTCCAGTACCGCGCCATCGAATTCCTGGCGGGCAACCGCAATCTGGCGATGCTGGCGCCGCACGCCCACCGCGACGATGTGGTGGCCGCGCTCGAGCAGATCCTCGCCGAGCCCAGCCTCTACGACGAGGCGCTGCGGCTGCTCGCCCGCCACGGCTTCGACATCGGCGACGATGCGCGAAGGTCCGACTGGCGCGCCTCGCGCGCGGCGAACGACCAGGTGCTGGAGGCGTGGCGGACGGTGTATGCGGCGCCGGACCGCCACTGGCTGTTGTACGAGCTGGCCGAAAAGCTGGTCGATTTCGAGGACTATTTTCGGCGCTGGCGCTTCAACCACGTGACCACGGTGGAGCGCATCATCGGGCTGAAGCGCGGCACCGGCGGCACCTCGGGCGTGTCCTACCTGCGCAAGATGATCGAGGTGGAACTGTTCCCGGAACTCTGGGCCGTGCGCACGGCGCTGTAGGTCCGCGGCCGCCGCGTCAGCTGCCGACCGGCTGCGCCTGCCGCGTCGCCTGCGGCACATCGGCGAAGCGCGATTGCAGCCGGTAGCCCACCCCGGATTCCGACAGCAGCAGTTCGGGCCGGTTGGGGTCGGCCTCGATCTTCTGGCGCAGCTTGCGCACCAGAATGCGCAGGTACTGCACCTTGGCGCGCTGATGGCCGCTCCAGATCTCGTTCAGGAGTTGATCATGGGTCACCACCAGTCCGGCGTGGGAAGCCAGGATGTGGAGCAACCGGTATTCCTTCCGCGTCAGGCTGATCTGGCGTTGGCCCAGCGTGACGTTGCGGGCCACCAGGTCGATGGTGAGCGGCCCGGCGACGACCACGGCGCTCTCGGTCTTCGACTTGAAATAGCGCCGCAGCGCCGCCTCGCTGCGCGCCAGCAGTTCGGCGATGCCGAACGGCTTGACCACGTAGTCGTCGGCGCCGGCCTTGAACAGCCGGACCTTCTCGGCCTCGTTGGCTTCGATCGACAGAATGATGACGGGTATGTTGGACCAGCCGCGCAGCTGCACCAGCACCTCGTCGCCGCTCATGTCCGGCAGTCCGAGGTCGAGGATGATGACGTCGGGCGACTGGAACATGGCGACCTTCAGCGCCTCCGCGCCGTTCTCCGCCTCGAGCACGGTATAGCCGTTGAGTTCGAACCCGGCGCGGATGAAGCGCCGGATCTTCGGTTCGTCGTCGACGATGAGAGCGGTGTTGGCGGGCTTAGTCATGGGTCAATGCCATCTCATCATCGTGTTGGGTTTCCGGGTCGGCCGGCAGCAGGATCGTTGCGACGGTGCCCGGCCTGTCGCTCCTGTTGGCGATCTCGAAGGAGCCGCCATTGGCGCGCACGAAGGCCGAGACGATCCACAATCCGAGTCCGAAGCCCTGGGTGATCTGGCGCTGGCGCCGGCCGCGGTACGACTTGCGACCGAGCTGGCTGATGTCCTCGGGGGCTAGTCCCGAGCCTTCGTCGGAGACCGACAGGGCGATCCGCTTGCCGAGCAGGCGCACCTCGACCGTAATGCGGGATCCGGCCGCGGAATACTTCACCGCGTTGTCGATCAGCTGGCCGCAGGCTTCCGCGATCATCACCGGGTCAACCTCGATCAGCGGCAGCTCGGCGCCGAATTTGACGTCGACGAGATGCCGGCTCAGCCGCTTGGCCCGGCGCGTCAGCGCGTCATTGATGATGTCGGCGGGTTCGACCCATTCCTGTCGCGGCTTGACGCCGGCGGCGTTGACGCGCGACGCGGTGATCAGCGTCTCGAGGAAGCCGTCGAGCTGACGGGCTTCCTCCAGGATGCCTTCCACCAGGGAATGCAGCCTCGCATTGTCCTGGCCGGTCAGCGCTGTTTCGAGCACGCTGGCGGCGCCCAGGATCGAGGCCAGCGGGGTCCGCAGCTCGTGCGAAACGATGCCGTGCAGCGCTTCCTTGAGCAGATCGTCCTGCAGCCGCGCCCGCGCCGCGTTCATGGCGTTGCCGATGTCGATGCGGGCGAGCGTCAGCGCGGCTTCCTCGATGGCGCTTTCGATGTGCTGCAAATCCGCGGCGATCGACGCCCGCGAGTCGCCTCCGAGATCGACGGCGACCACGCCGCGATGGGCGCCCTTCCAGACCAGCGGCTTGAGCACCCATTCGCTGCCGGTGCGGTCGTCGACCACGGTGCGGATGCGCAGGTCGCTCTGCCGGATCAGGGCGGCGATTTCGCGCCTGACCGGATCCGGGCTCGCGGAAGCGCCCTCCGCCTCCTGGTCGTCGTCCGAGGTGATGAACAGCACCGCCGGACGGTCGAGCGCGCGGGAGACGAAGCGCTGGGTTGCGTTGAGCAGGTCGTTCACGGTGAAGCAGCGCGCCAGCTGTCGGGAGAACTCGTAGAGGCCGCCGATCAGCCGCTCGCGCCGGAGCGATGCATCCGCCTCGCGGCGGACCTGCGCCGCGAGATTGCTGCAGATCAGCGCGACGCCGAGAAAGATCAGGAGTTCGATGGCCTGCTGGGGATCGTCGATCGTCAGGCTGTAGAGGGGGAGAACGAAGAAGAAGTCCGCAGCCACGGTGCCGGCGATCGCGGCGACCGCGGCGGCCCACAATCCCAGGCGCGTGGCGGCGACCACCACCGGGACAATATAGATGATCGGGACCAGGTCGCGCGGCAGGGTGGTCGACAGCAGGAGCAGGCCGCCGGTCACGGCCGCGACCAGCAGCAGGGCAACGGCCGTCCCCACCAGGGTGGCGCGGCCATGCAGCAGCACGGCGTCCCGGATCCGGCGCCATGGCACGCGGCCGAAGCCGACGGGGGGTCGGGCGGCGTTTTTGATGATCAAGGCATGTTCTCGCAAGGGGCCCCGCCCGGCAACGACCGTGCCTCATCAGGCACCGGCCAGCTCGCCCGGTTGAAACGTTGTCCTTTGCAGGCGATGCCCGCCGCGGAAATCAGCCGGCCCGTGTCCCGTCGTTCGACGGACACCGCCTCTGCCTCAGATTTCGCGCGACCTGACGTCTCTCTGCCCCAGCGGGAGCGACTGTCGGCCGGAAGCATATAGGAAATCCATATCAATTGCCCGCGAATGAAATAGCCAAAAAATAGGGAAATGTCTCGCGCGCTGTTGATGGTCACGAACCAGGCCGCCATCGGCGCCGCCGGCAACACATTCTTTGCCAATCCATAAAATTCGATGGAACCGGCAAATCGGACTCAAACAGTTTTGGTCCAGGATGGCTCGAGATTGTGCGCATTCGCGTCGTCGTCTTCGTTCGTCTTCGTTCTCTTCGTTCCTGGGCAAACCGTTAACAGCGAGTCAATTTCAATGTCCTCGTCGACACCTTCCTGGATCAGTTCGCTCTCGACCGCCTCGATCGCCGCCGACATGGCCGCGGCCGACGTCAACGGCACCGTGACCTATGCCGGTCTCGAGAAGGTCTTTACCGATCTCGACGCCACGCTGACCTCGACCAAGACCACGCTGACGGCGGCGGAATTCGCCGACCTCAAGACCATCGCCGCCAATCTCAACAACGGCATGTCGACGTCGAGCTACCTGACCGACATCACCCAGGCGCTGGTCGACGGCAATGCCGCCAACGCCACCTGGACCGGAGGCGCGTCGACGTCGACGGCGCTCGGCAATCTCGCCGCCGGTTCCTCGGCCACCCAGTTGTCCGAGCTGGTCGGCAAGTGGTTCATGGGCACCGACCTGCCGAACTCCGCCGTGTCGATGGACGGTTCCAATTTCACGGTGTCGTATTCGACGGTGTCGAAGCCGCTGTTCGCGGCCACCGGGCCCAGCATGAACGACGTCAACCAGGGCTACCTGGGCGATTGCTATCTGCTGTCGAGCCTTGCCGAGGTCGCCTACAAGAACTCCGGCGACATCACCTCGATGTTCACCTCGAACGGCAATGGCACCTACGGGGTGCGCTTCTACGTCGACGGCGTCGCCGAATACGTCACCGTCAACAGCTCGCTGGCGGATGGCGGGAACGAATTCAACTCCGGCGCGGACATGTGGGCGAGCCTGGCGGAAAAGGCCTATGCCCAGCTTCAGGCCTCCGGCGCGGTGACGGGAAACTCGATTTCCGGCAATTCCTGGTCGTCCATCGGCAACGGCGGCGCGCCGGAAATGGCGCTGGAGGAAATCACCGGCGCCTCGGCGATCACCGACTTCGACGCCAACAGCGGCTCGTGGATGAAGGTGGTGTACAATTCGTCGTTCGGCGTCACCGGCTACACCACCGGCAACGCCACCGCGAGCGTGCTCTCGACGCTGGCGGCCGACCTCGCCAACGGCGACGACGTCGTGCTGTCGTCCTACACCAACGCCACCGACTCCTCCGGCCGCACCACGCTGGTCGCCGACCACGCGATGTCGATCTACGGCTATGACACCTCGACGGGAATGCTCGAGGTGCGCAATCCGTGGGGCACCGAGAGCGGGCAATACTGGGACACCACCTTCGAGGTCAGCCTCTCCACGCTGCTGGCCGACGGCGACACCATCACCGCCGACAATATCGGTTCCGGCTCGACGCCCGCGCATTCGGCGCCGGTCGTCACCGCGCAGACCGCGGCGCAGACCTGGAAGCACGGCCAGGCGATCAGCTTCAAGCTGGCGTCCAACACCTTTACCGACCCGCAGGGTAGCGCGCTGACCTACAGCGCCAAACTGTCCTCGGGCGCGGCGCTGCCGTCCTGGCTGACCTTCAACGCCGCGACCGACACCTTCAGCGGCACCGTCGCCAACAGCGCCAGCGGCCTCACCATCGTGGTGACGGCGACCGACGGCTACGGCCTGTCGGCCTCGGAGACCTTCACGGTCGCGACCCCGGCGCCGGCCGCGCCGGTGGTGACCGCGCAGACCGCGACCCAGACCTGGAAGCTCGGCCAGGCGGTCAGCTTCACGCTGGCGTCCAACACCTTCACCGATCCGCAGGGCGAGGCGCTGACCTATTCGGCGACGCTGTCCAACGGCGCGGCGCTGCCGTCCTGGCTGACCTTCAACGCCGCGACCGGCAAGTTCACCGGCACGGTGCCGAACACCGCGGCGGGCCTCAGCATCAAGGTCACCGCCACCGACGCCGGCGGCGTGGCGACCTCGGAAACCTTCTCGGTGCTGACGCCGGCCACGGCGCCGGCGCTGGCCACGCAGACCGCGACCCAGACCTGGAAGCTCGGCCAGGCGGTCAATTTCTCGCTGGCGTCCAACACCTTCACCGATCCGCAGGGCGAGGCCCTGACCTATTCGGCGACGCTGTCCAACGGTTCGGCGCTGCCGTCGTGGCTGACCTTCGCGAACGGAAAATTCACCGGCACGGTGCCGAACACGGCCGCAGGCCTCAGCATCAAGGTCACGGCGAAGGACTCCAGCGGCCTGACGGCGTCGGAGACCTTCTCGGTGCTGACGCCGGCCACGGCGCCGGCGCTGGCCGCGCAGACCACGGCGCAGACCTGGAAGACCGGCTCGACCATCGACGTCGCGCTCGCCTCCAATACCTTCACCGACCCGCAGGGCGAAAAACTCAGCTATGCGGCGACGCTGTCGAACGGCGCCGCGCTGCCGGCCTGGCTGAAGTTCAACGGCACCACCGATACCTTCACGGGCACCGCGCCGGCCACGGCGACCTCGTTCAGCGTCAAGGTCACCGCGACCGACACCAGCGGCTTGTCGGTGTCGGAGACCTTCGGCGTCAGCGTCGCCGCCACCGCCGCGCATTTCACCCAGGCGATCGCCTCGACCACGGGCAGCAGTTCGTCGAGTTCGTCGTTCACGCCCCCGCCGTCGATGACCACGCCGCCACTGGCATCGCCGCTGCATTGAGCGCCGCCGCGCTCCGTCGAGCAGCGCCCTTCAAGACGCCGTCCCGGCACCGCCGGGACGGCGGTTTTGCCTTTGAAACCATTTCGTAAGCATGCCGGTTAACGCCGCCACAACGCCAAACCCCTAAGTTGACAACGAATTCCTGGGGATCGGCGCGGAGCGCGGGGCTTTCGATGCAAGTGTGTTCGGATCAGGGCGCCTGGTCGCTGGCGCTGGCGCTGCATTTGCTCGGCATCGTCGCCGACGCCGGGCAGATCCAGCATGGCACCGGCAAGACCGAGCCGCTCGGCGTCGACGACCTGCTGCGCGCCGCCGGTCGCTTCCCGGTCAAGGTCAGGGTCGTCACCTCGTCGATCCGCCGGCTGCCGAAGACGCCGCTGCCGGCGCTCGCGCTGATGCGTTCGGGCGGCTTCGCGGTGATCGGCAAGGTCACCGACGACAGCGTGCTGATTCAGGGCAAGGACGATCCCGCGCCGCGGCTGTTGAGCTTCGCCGCCTTCGAGGCCGAATGGAGCGGTCGCGCCATCCTGATCGCCAAGCGCGCGGCGCTGTCGGACACCGCGCGGCGCTTCGACCTCAGCTGGTTCTGGGGCGCGCTGCACAAATACCGCCGCATCCTGTTCGAGGTGCTGTTCGCGTCCTTCGTGATCCAGCTGTTCGGGCTCGCGACCCCGATGATCTTCCAGACCGTCATCGACAAGGTGCTGGTGCATCGCGGCCTGTCGACGCTCGACGTAATGGTGGCGGGGCTGGCGCTGATCGCGCTGTTCGAAGCGGTGCTGTCGGGGCTGCGAACCTACCTGTTCTCGCACACCTCCAACCGCATCGACGTCGAGCTCGGCGCCCGCGTGTTCCGCCACCTGCTGCGGCTGCCGCTGGCCTATTTCGAGAGCCGCCGCGTCGGCGACAGCGTCGCGCGGGTGCGCGAACTCGAAACCATCCGCCAGTTCATCACCTCGTCCTCGATCACGCTGGTGCTCGATCTGGCGTTCTGCGCCGTGTTTCTCGGGGTGATGTTCCTCTACAGCGCGACGCTGGCGTTCGTGGTGATCGCGGCGCTGCCGCTCTATGCAGCGCTGTCGGTCGCCACCACGCCCGCCTTCCGCCGCAGGCTCGACGAGAAATTCCGGCGCGGCGCGGAAAACCAGGCCTTCCTGGTCGAGAGCGTCACCGGGGTCGAGACCATCAAGGCGATGGCGGTCGAGCCGCAGATGCAGCGCCGCTGGGAGGAACAGCTCGCCGGCTATGTCGGCGCCTCGTTCGCCGCGTCCCAGGTCGGCAACTGGGCGACCCAGGCCGCCAATCTGCTCAACAAGGGCGTCGGTGCGCTGACGCTGTTCCTCGGCGCGGGCCTGGTGATCGCCAACAAGATGACGGTGGGCGAACTGGTGGCGTTCAACATGCTGGCCGGCCAGGTCTCGGGTCCGGTGCTGCGGCTGGTGCAGGTCTGGCAGGATTTCCACCAGGTGCGGCTGTCGGTGGAGCGCCTCGGCGACATCCTCAACACGCCGGTCGAGGCCCACGGCGTCAGCGCCCAGGCGAGCCAGCCCCGGCTCGACGGCACCATCGAGTTCGAGCGGGTGACGTTTCGCTACGGGGTGAACACGCAGCCGGTGCTGCGCGACGTCAGCCTGAAGATTCCGGCCGGCCAGGTGGTCGGCATCGTCGGCCCCTCCGGCTCGGGCAAGAGCACCATCGCCAAACTGGCGCAGCGGCTGTACCAGCCCGAGGCCGGGCGCGTGCTGATCGACGGCGTCGACACCGCCGTGCTCGATCCGACCTCGCTGCGCCGCCAGATCGGCGTGGTGCTGCAGGAAAACATCCTGTTCAATCGCTCGGTGCGCGAGAACATCGCCCTGGCGGATCCGGCGCTGGCCATGGACCGGGTGGTGGCGGCCGCGAAGCTCGCCGGCGCCCACGAGTTCATCTGCAAGATGCCGCAGGGCTACGATACCCCGATCGGCGAACGCGGCGTGTCGCTGTCCGGCGGGCAGCGCCAGCGCATCGCCATCGCCCGCGCCCTGGTCGGCGATCCGCGGGTGCTGATCTTCGACGAGGCGACCTCGGCGCTCGACTACGAGTCGGAGAGCATCATCCAGGAAAACATGCGCGACATCGTCAAGGGCCGCACCGTGCTGATCATCGCGCACCGGCTGTCGACCGTGCGCAGCGCCGACCGCATTCTCACCATCGAAAACGGGGTGATCGTGGAGGACGGCGCGCACGAGCAGCTGGTGGCCGGCAACGGGCGCTACGCCGCCCTGCACCGGATCCAGTCGGTGGGACGCTGAACATGCCGATGCCATCCATATCCGCGCTGTCGCGTTTCATGGCGTTCGATCCGGGGCGCGCCCGCGACCGCGAATTCCTGCCCGCGGCGCTGGAGGTCACCGACACGCCGCCCAATCCACTCGGCCGGATGACCGCGCTGGTGCTGGGCGTGGTGGCGCTGGCGGGGCTCGGCTGGGCCGTGATCGGCAAGGTCGACATCGTCGCGGTGGCCAGCGGCAAGATCATCTCCCACATGCGCACCCAGGTGGTGCAGCCGTTCGAGACCGCCAGCGTCAAGGCGGTGCTGGTCAGCCCGGGGCAGCGGGTGCGGGCCGGCGACGCCCTGATCGAGCTCGACAAGACCGCGGCGCTCGCCGAGCGCGACCATGGGCAGAACGACCTGATCGCGGCGCGGCTCGACGAGATGCGGCTTTCCGCGTTTCTCGATGGCGCCACCACGGCCGCCTTCGACACCGTCAGCGGCGCCGCGCCGCTCGACCGCGACCGCGCCCAGTCGCAACTGACGGCGCAGGCCGCGATGCGCGCGAGCCAGCTCGCGGGGCTGGCGCAGGAGCGGGCCCAGCACGTCGCCGATCGCGAGGCGCTGCGGCAGACCGCCAACAAGATCGAGCTGACGTTGCCGATCGTGGCCGAGCGCGCCAGCATTCGCGCCAAGGCGATGGAGCTCGGCAACACCTCGGTGCTCGCCGGGCTGGAGAGCCAGCAATTGCTGGTCGAGACCCGCGCCGAGCTCGAGATCAACCGCGCCAAGATCGCCTCGCTCGATGCGGCAATTCTCGGGCTCGAGCAGAAGATCGTCGCCACCACCGCGGAAATCCGCACCACCGCCATGGGCGACCTCAGCAAGGCCCGCGAACGCGTGCGCGCCGCCGAGGAGGCGCTGGCCAAGGCGACGCGCCGGGCCGACCTGCAGACGCTGCGCGCGCCGATCAGCGGCACCGTGCAGCAGATGCATATCGCCACCATCGGCGCGGTGGTGACGCCGGCCCAGCAGCTGTTGTCGGTGGTGCCCGACGACGACCGCGTCGAGGTCGAGGCCGTGCTGGAGAACCGCGATGTCGGCTTCGTCGGCGTCGGCCAGCGCGTCGAGCTCAAGATCGACGCGTTCCCGTTCACACGCTACGGCCTGCTCAGCGGCACGGTGAAGTCGGTCGACCGCGACGCCGAAGCCGCGCCCGTCAGCCAGTCCAACGTCCAGGGCGCCGAGCGCCTCGCCGACGAGACCGACCATATCGAGGGCAGCGAGCGGCTGCGCTACACGGTGCATATCGCGCTCGAGCCGGGAAGCTTCGACGTCGACGGCCGCGCCGCGAGCCTGCTGCCGGGGATGTCGGTGAAGGCCGAAATCCTCACCGGCAAGCGCCGCATCATCGACTTCCTGCTGGCGCCGCTGCGCGAGCACATGCACGACGCCATGCGCGAGCGCTGAGGCGATTTTTGTCCGATTTAGTTCGTCATGGCCGGGCAGCGCGATCCGTCTCTGACGGATCGCCAGGACTAAGGTCTCCCGGCCATCCACGTCTTTCTTAGCCGCTATACCGTAAAGGCGTGGATGCCCGCAACAAGTGCGGGCATGACGAACGTAAGCGCACGTCCGATCCTTCACGCCGGCTTCAGTCGCGCCGGCAGCCGACCGGCGACCGCGCGCACCTTGCGCGGCGCGGCGATCCAGATCGCCGCGGCGGAGATCGCGGCTACGGCGATGCCGAGGCCGAAGGCGGCGTTGTAGTCGCCGAGGCGATCATGCAGCACGCCGGTGACGAGGGGGCCCGCCGCGCCGCCGGCGAGCGCCACCATCATGATGGTGCCGAAGATGGTTCCGAAGGCGCGGCCCTGGAAGATTTCCGCGACCACGGCGCCCATGACCGAGGTCAGGCCGTAGCCGAGGAAGCCCTGGGCCACCACCATCACGTAGACCAGCGCCAGGCTCGGCCGATGCTGCAGCAGCATCAGGATCGCGAAGCAGATGGCGAAGCCGAAGCTGGCAATGGCCCAGATCCATTCCCGGCCGATCCGGTCGGACAGGTGTCCCAGCACGATCTGTCCGGGAATTCCGAACGCGGAAACCAGGCCCAGCGCCCACGCGGCGGTGGTCGAACTGAAGCCGATCTCGACCAGGTATTTGGTCTGGTGGACCTGAACCGCGTACCAGATGTACAGCGCGCAGAAATAGCCGAGCGCGATCCACCAGAAGCGCCGCGTGCGCAAGGCCCGCGCCAGCGTCCAGTCGACTGTCGCCCAGGCCGGGTCGACGATGTTCGAGGGCGCCGGCGCTGCGGTCGCGGCGGCGGCGCCATCGCCGTCGGGCCTGAGCCCGAGGTCCTCGGGGCGCTTGCGCAGCAGCAGATTGAGCGGCACCAGCACCACCAGCAGGATCAGCCCGACGCTGAAGGCCGCCGCGCGCCATCCGGCGCGGTCGATGATGGTCTGGATCCACGGCAACAACGTCACCGATCCGACCCCGACGCCGGCGAAGGCGATGCCCACCGCCAGGCCGCGCCGCGCCACGAACCAGTTCGGCAGAAACAGCGACTGGCCGGAATAGCCGAGACAAATGCTGCCGGCGCCGACCAGCACGCCGATGCTGAGATAAAGATGCCAGGGCTGGGTGGTCAGCGGCGCGAGCATGAGCCCGCCCGCCATCAGCACGGTGCCGAGTTCCATCACGGTGCGCGGACCGGTCCTGTCCATCAGGCGGCCCATGGCCGGGCTCAGCAGCGCCGATATCACGAAGCCGAAGGAAAAGGCGCCGGCCGTGGTGCCGCGGTCCCAGCCGAATTCGTCGATGATGGGGGCGAAGAACAGCGAGAACGAGGTCCGGGCATTGACCCCGATTCCCATGCTGACGAACGTCACCGCGACGATCACCCAGCCATAGAAGATCGGAATTCTGGCCATCGATGTCCTTGCTGCCCGTGGAGGGGCCGAGGAGGAAGCAAGAAGACTGTAACCCGCGTGCGCGGCTCGATGTCAAATCCGAAACCGGGGGGCAATCCACGCCGGGCGCTGCTCCGCCGGTTCCGGGCTTCGCACTGGCGCGGGCTGCGCGAGCGGATCCGAATGTCGGAGCCGCGGCGCCGGCTCAGGCCGCGATGACACGGTTGCGTCCGGCATCCTTCGCCCGGTACAGCGCGGCGTCCGCGCGCGCGAGGATGGTCTCGGCGCAGTCGTCGCCCCGGACCTCGCACAATCCCGCCGACATCGACAATGCAAGCCCATCCGCGATGGCGCCCCAGTTGACGTCGCCGATGGTCAGGCGCAACCGGTCCAGCATGACCTGCGCCAGCGCCAGCTCGGTTTCCGGCAGCACCAGCAGAAACTCCTCGCCGCCGTAGCGGCCGAACCGGTCGGTCAGGCGAATATTGGCGCCGACATTGAGGGCGAAAGTGCGCAACGCCTCGTCGCCGGCGGGGTGGCCGAAGGTGTCGTTGATGCGCTTGAAGAAGTCGAGGTCGATCAGTGCCGCGCTGGCGGCCTGGCCACTGCGCCGCACCCGCGCGATCTCCTCGTCGAGGCAGCGCATGATGGTGCGTCGGTTGAGCACGCCGGTCAGCTCGTCGACCTGCGACATCTGCTCGATCCGGGCGTAGGCTTCCGCCAGCTCGTTGCGACGCTTGTAGAGCGCCTCCCGCATCGAGCTGCCGTAGAGACCGGTGAATGCGCAGCGTCCGAGCGCGGTGACGAAGCAGGCCAGCGCCAGCACGCGCTCGGCCCACGACGTCATTGGCATGGCGATGGCCCTGTCGGTCATCAGGAACAGTACGGCGAGGCCCACCGCGAGATAGGTCCACACCAGGCCGGCTTGGCGCGCCGTCATGCGCAGCGAGCCGAACCCGAGAATGATGAAGTTGATGCAGACGAAATAGAAGCCGACTTCGGGGGCGAGGTAGGCCGCCACCATCACCATCGTCATGCTGCTGACGCATTGCGGGACCGTCAGGTAGTGATCTTTGAAGCGATCGCTGACATGCGTCTCGGACAGCGCGAGCGCGGTGGAGGTCATCACCAGGCCCGCCAGCAGGTAGACCGCCGGCGTCCAGTACGAGGTGGTCCCGGCGATGGCATAGAACAGCAAGATCAGCGCGTCGGTGAGAAAGCTGCAGATCTCCGCGAGATAGCTCGACCGGCGCGTCCTGGCGCGCTGCCGCAGGGTCTCTGCCGACAGCGCCGCAGCCGGTGCGCTTCCGGTCCAGCCTCCCTGAGCATGGGCTAATGTGCGGTTGGCCACGTGCGTTCCCAAAGCTCGCTGCGCGTCTTCGCGCGCACCGTCAGCAACTCAATCGATTGGCGAAAACAATGGTTCTGGCGTCGCCCCGACGCCGCGCGGACGGCGGGGTCGATGCAGTGCCCTCATGATCGGCAAAGTGTGTCGGCAAGAGATGAATTTTTGGCAAAATGCGGGGGCCGAATTCGCGGCGATCGCCGCCCGGTTTTGATCCCTTGGTGCAATCCGTCGGCGCGGGCCGCCCTGACGGCCGCCCGGCCGGGGCCCCGGGGGGACTGGGCGTTGCGTGCCCGCGATGCAACGCCGGGGATTTTGATCGAGGTCATTTTGTCATCGCCCTTTTGCCGCTGTTGGGTCTTAGCTACGGTACGAAGATCGGATGGGCGGGATCGCGTGCATATCGTCGAGCGAATTTGGTATTTCCTGAGCGCAAGCTACCGCGAACACCTGCGCGAGCGCCCCGAGGTGCTGCTGGTTCTCGGTCGCAGGCGGCCGGACTCGGAATGGCGCCAGGCCAGTTTTTCGATCCGCAACCTGATCAACCAGCAGCTGGTGGTGACCGAAATCGCGCTACGCGGCTCATCAGGCTGCCGCATCACCGCCGCAATCGGCGAATTCGAGAACTGGCGCGTGGACGACAAGCGGATCGGGCGCACGTTGCGTCTCAACCAGATCATCCGGCCCTCGACCAAGCAGTCCTCGCGCCAGGACGTGCCGTTCTTCGTGCGGCATCCGCGCGACGGCGAGGGCGCCCGCCATTTCGTCAAGGTGGCGATCCTGCTGGAGCATCGGATGGACCGCAGCCGGCGCTGGCGCATCACCCTGGAAGGCCAGTTGCCCCAGGCGCCCTCGGATCCGCGCCTGTACGGGCCGTTCGGCGTCCATGCCGGGAACTGGTCCGCAACGGGCGCTCAACCCGCCCTCGACAGTTTCGATCCGGCGCCGCCGCGTCCGCAGGTGCGGCGTTCGGGCGCAGGGTCGCGCCCGCAGGATTGAACCGGAATCCCGCTTCGACACACCAATGCAGATGCCCGATCCGGCGCGTTTGGCAAAAATGCCACGGGCGGAAAGAATCGGGGCGCGCCGGTCGTGGCAATCGGGCCGTCCCTTTGTCGAGGCCAGGGGGTTGTTGCTAATACCCTGTGTCGAGAGGCTGTTGCGAATGTGGGACCGGGGACGAGCGGCCGCGCCCGTCGAGCGCTGGACGCGACTGCAGAGGTGGGGAGGCGTCGCGGGCGTCGGCGCCGGCGTTTGCCTGCGTGCCGCCGCGCCGAGCCGTGCCCAGGACGCGACCCAGCAGCAGGAAATCCTGTTTCAGCAGACCTTG
>JBKQQE010000478.1:0-5733 GCA_052326245.1 Xanthobacteraceae bacterium
CAGTGTCACCGCCAGTTCTCCAAGCGAATGTCAAATCCAAAACCGCACTAGAATCTTATACTTACTAGTGTCCCTTTGGTTCTGACATTCGCAAGAGAGCCGGACGCAAAGTGATGCGAATGTCAGAACCGGGACACTAGTATGTCGACCCGCGCCTTCATCACCGGTGTATCCGGGCTCGTCCTGACCGCGGAGGAACAAGCCTTCCTCCGGGAACAGCGACCGTGGGGTTTCATTCTGTTCAAGCGGAATGTCGACCATCCGGCGCAAGTGGCTGAACTGGTGAGGCAGCTGCGCGACTGCGTCGAGCCGACGGCTCCCGTTCTGATCGACCAAGAGGGGGGACGGGTTCAGCGCCTGGGTCCGCCGCATTGGCCGGTCTACCCGCCCGGGGCAAGTTTCGGGGCCCTCTATGCGCTTGATCCCAAGATGGGCTGTCGGGCCGCGTGGCTGTCGAGCCGGTTGATCGCGGCCGACCTCGCCGATCTCGGCATCACGGTGGACTGCCTGCCGCTGGTCGACGTGCCCGTGCCCGGGGCGAATGCGGTCATTGGTGACCGGGCCTATGGTCGTTCCCCGGAGCAGGTCGTGGCCATCGCCAGGGCGGTGACCGAGGGGCTGGCGGATGGCGGGGTGTTGCCCGTCCTCAAGCATATCCCCGGTCATGGCCGCGCCACGGCGGACTCCCATTTGCGCCTGCCGATGGTGGATACCCCCCTGGCGGAGCTCGAACGGACCGATTTCGCCGCGTTCCGGCCGCTTGCGGACCTGCCGATGGCCATGACCGCACATGTTGTGTTTAGCGCGCTCGACGCGACCCAACCGGCGACGACTTCTGCGACAATGATCAGGCAGGTGATTCGCGGTTGGATAGGCTTTCAGGGTGTGTTGATGAGCGATGACGTCTCGATGAATGCGCTGCAGGGAACCATCTCCGCGCGCACCGAGGCGGCGTTCGCCGCCGGGTACATCGTCCTGCATTGCAACGGCAAGCTCGACGAGATGCGGGCGGTGGCGTCGGTCGCGCCGGTATTGGCCGGGGAGGCCGAACGACGGGTTCGCCGCGCCAGCGCCGCGCGCCGCGCGCTGCAGCCGTTCGACCGGGCCGCCGGGCGCCTGGAACTCGACGGCTTGCTGGCGCAGGTAAAGGGCATGAGCGCATGACCGCGGAAATTCTCTCGTTCGAAACCGGCCTGCCGACCCCTCCCAGCGATGACGAACCCGCACTGGTCGTCGACGTCGAGGGCTATGAGGGCCCGCTGGACCTGTTGCTGGCGCTGGCCCGGCAGCAGAAAGTCGATCTCGCCAAGATCTCCATCCTCGCGCTGGCCGACCAGTACCTGGCCTTCATCGAGGCGGCGCGAAAGATCCGGCTGGAGCTGGCGGCGGATTATCTCGTGATGGCGGCGTGGCTGGCCTATCTGAAGTCGCGCCTGTTGTTGCCGGAACCGGCCACTGCCGACGGTCCGTCGGCCGAGGAAATGGCGACCGCGCTCGCCAATCGCCTGCGGCGGCTGGAAGCCATTCGCGAGGCCGCCAACCGCCTGATGACGCGGCCGCAGCTGATGCGCGATGTGTTCCCTCGCGGCCTGCCGGAGCAGATTGCCGAGATCAAGCATCCGAAATTTACCGCGACGCTGTTCGACCTGTTGACCGCTTATGCGGCACAGCGCCAGCAGCGCGTGCTGGCGTCGGTGCACCTCGCCAAGCGCACGGTGTGGTCGCTGGCGGAAGCGCGGGCCTCGCTGGAACGGCTGGTCGGGATTGCCGAGGACTGGAGCAGTCTCGACAGTTACCTGATGAATTTCGTCGTCGATCCGTCGCAGCGCGCGACGGTGTTCGCGTCCAGTTTCGCGGCGGCGCTGGAACTGGTGCGTGAGGGGCAGGTCGACCTGCAACAAAAAGCCGCGTTCGCGCCGATCTATTTTCGTAAGCGTCCCCCGCAGCCGGCCTCCGACGTGACGTCGGCGTCCGAGTTGCCGGCGGGGTAAGTGGTAAAAGAGGGAGACCGAGCCATGGCAAGCCTGGCGGAAAAACGCATCGTCGAGGTCGACGAGCCTTCCGAGAGCGTCGGCGCGCGGCCCGAGGAACTGCGGCTTCTCGAAGCCCTGCTGTTCGCCGCGTCCGAACCGCTCGATCAGGCCGCGCTGGCCAAGCGTCTGCCCGACGGCGCCGATGTGAAGGCGGCCCTGCAGCAACTGCAGGCGGATTATGCCATGCGTGGCGTCAACCTGGTCCGGATCGGCAACAAATGGGCGTTCCGCACCGCCAACGATCTGTCCTGGCTGATGACCCGGGAAAGCACCGAGACCCGGCGCCTGTCGCGCGCGGCCATCGAGGTGCTCGCGATCATCGCCTATCATCAGCCGGTGACCCGCGCCGAGATCGAGGATATCCGTGGCGTGGTCACCTCCAAGGGGACGCTGGACGTGCTGCTCGAGACCGGCTGGATCCGGCCCCGCGGGCGGCGCAAGACGCCGGGGCGTCCACTGACATTCGGAACCACCGAGAGCTTCCTGTCCCAGTTCAGCCTTGAAGCCCTTGGGGATCTGCCGGGGCTCGACGAACTGAAGGGAACCGGGTTGCTGGATTCCCGGCTGCCGACCGGATTCAGCGTCCCGACCCCGTCGGATGACCCCGCCCTGCACGAGGACGAGGATCCACTGGAGCCCGGCGACCTGGATTTTGGCCTCGCTCCAGCGGCCGAGCCGGAACAGCCGGAAGAGGGCTGATACCGGTGCCGTGACGCGGCCATGGCGGCGCGGGCTGGCACGGATTAACGCTGCAGGCAATGTGTAGAATCCCCTGCAGGTGAGGCAGCGTTAAGTCCTTGTTTTTGACCCTTGCGACCCCTAGTTTCCACTCAAGGAAGATACGGTGCGGCGGCTTCGGCCCTGATCGTCGGCCAGAGGGCCGGAGGTCAGCAGAGCGGCCCGGTTGGATTTGGAGCTGAGCGGTTCCCGGCGCCCCGAGATGGGGGTGCCGGTACCACGCTCGTCGAGTGGAGGTATGCAGGATGGGATCGTTGAGCATTTGGCACTGGATCGTGGTGATCGCGGTCGTCCTGCTATTGTTCGGGCGCGGCAAGATTTCCGACCTGATGGGTGACGTCGCCCAGGGCATCAAGGCCTTCAAGAAGGGCATGAAGGACGATGACGTGGCGGAGAAGTCCGAGCCCGTGAAGTCCATCGAAAGCGGCTCGGCGCAGCCGGCACCGCGCTCCGACGTCGGCAGCAAGGCGGTCTGACTGCGGCGCGACCCTCGTGCCGCGCGGGTCGCGGCGGTAGCGCTTTGCGTGAGCGGGATTTCTCATGTTCGACATCGGCTCGGGTGAATTGGTCGTGATCGGCGTCGTGGCGCTGGTCGCGATCGGTCCGAAGGAGTTGCCCGGCGTCCTGCGGATGGTCGGCCAATGGGTCGCGAAGGCGCGCCGCATGGCGACTGAATTCCAGTCGCAGTTTCACGAGGCGATGCGTGAAGCCGAGATGGCGGACATCAAGAAATCCTTCGACGAGGTATCGGACGCGGCGCGCGGGTTGACGGGCGGCAACCTGCTCGGCACTGCCGCCACGGATATCGAGAATGCGCTCAAGGGCGATGCGCCCAAAGCCGGCGAAAGCGCCGCGCTTCCGAGCGCTGCGCCGGCTGCAGGCGACGCGCCCGCCGCGGATGCGCCGGCGGGGAGCGCCGCAGCCGCGCCCGGCATCACGCCGGCGGTCGCGGCGCACGATCCTGTTGCCGAAGGCAAGTCCGGGACATGACCCACGAGGACATCGAGGCCACCAAGGCGCCATTGATGGAGCACCTGATCGAGCTGCGCTCGCGGCTGATCAAGGCGCTGCTCGCGTTCGGCGTGGCTTTCATCGTCTGCTTCTTCTTCGCCAAGCAGATCTACAACGTGCTGGTCTGGCCATTCGTATGGGTTGCCGGACCGGAAAATTCCAAATTCATCTACACGGCGCTGCTCGAATATTTCGTCACCCAGCTGAAGCTTGCGATGTTCGGCGCGGCGTTCCTGTCGTTTCCGATCGTTGCATCGCAGATCTACAAGTTCGTGGCGCCGGGGCTCTACCGCAACGAGCGGCAGGCCTTCCTGCCTTATCTCGTGGCGACTCCGGTGTTCTTCGTGCTCGGCGCGCTGCTGGTGTATTTCGTCGTGCTGCCGATGCTGGTCCGCTTCTCGCTCGGCATGCAGCAGGCGGGCGGCGAGGAAACCGCCCAGATCGCGCTGCTGCCCAAGGTTGGCGAATATCTGTCGCTGATGATGTCGCTGATTTTCGCCTTCGGCGTCGCGTTCCAGCTTCCGGTGGTGCTGACGCTGCTCGGCCGCGTCGGTATCGTCACGTCGAAGATGCTGCGGGAAAAGCGGCGCTATTTCATCGTGCTGGCCTTCGTGATCGCCGCGGTCCTGACGCCGCCCGACGTGCTGAGCATGTCCTCGCTCGCGCTGCCGCTGCTCGTGCTCTACGAGGGCTCCATCATCGCGGTCGCCATGGTGGAGAAAAAGGCGGCGCAGCAGGCCACCCCCGCGACGCCGCCGGCCGACGCCTCGGGCACCACCCCGGCGGCCTGATACTGCCGGATCGCCGGATGTCGTGGTGGCGTCATGTCGAACCAAAGCGTCGTACAATTCAGCCGATCGGCGTCGATTCGTCGAAGCTTGGGCTTGACCCGGGTGTTCGCGAATTGATCTAACGCCTCACGATCCGACCGCCGGTCTTGTCCGGCCGACCCGCAGGACTGCCGCATGCATGACATCAGATTGATCCGGGACGATCCGCAGGCTTTCGACGCCGCACTCGCGCGCCGTGGATTGCCGCCGCAATCGGCCGTGTTGCTGGCGATCGACGACAGACGCCGCGCCGCGATCACGGAGGCGGAGCGGACGCTGGCCCGGCGCAACGCCGCGTCGAAAGAGGTTGGCGACGCCAAGAAGGCCAAGGACGAGGCGCGCGCCGGCGTGCTGATGCGCGAGGTCGGCGAACTGAAGGCCAGATTGCCGGAACTCGAGGCTGCGGCGAAGATCGCCGAACGCGACCTGCTCGATGCGCTGGCAGCCATTCCGAACCTTCCGCTCGGCGAGGTGCCGGACGGCACCGACGAACACGGCAATGTCGCGCATCATCATTTCGGAGCCCCGCGGACTTACGCGTTCAAGCCGAAGGAACATGACGTGCTTGGCGAAGCGCTGCGCTTCATGGATTTCGAATCCGCCGCCAAGCTGTCCGGCGCGCGTTTCGTCGTGCTCAGGGCGGGCCTGGCCCGGCTCGAACGCGCGCTCGGGCAATTCATGCTGGATCTGCACACCGGGACCCACGGCTACACCGAGGTCAATCCGCCGCTGCTGGTGCGCGACGACGCAATGTTCGGCACGACGCAGCTGCCCAAGTTCCGCGATGACCAGTTTGGAATCGCGCCGCCGGTCAGCAAAGCCGAGGTGTACGAACAGATCCGCGCCCGCGCCGTCGATCTCGCCGTGCGTGAATTGAACAAGCCGGCCGCCGAGCTGCAGCTCGACGATCTTCTGGTGTTCGAGATGCGGGTGATCGATGACCTGCCGCCGGAGGTGAATTACTGGCTGATCCCGACCGCCGAGGTGCCGCTCACCAACCTGGTCCGTGAGTCCATTATCGACGAGAAGGAATTGCCGCTGCGCATGACGGCGCTGACGCCGTGCTTCCGCGCCGAGGCCGGCGCGGCCGGGCGCGACACCCGCGGCATGATCCGCCAGCA
>JBKQQE010000479.1:0-15061 GCA_052326245.1 Xanthobacteraceae bacterium
CGATCCGTCTTCGACGGATCGCTAGGACTAAGGTCTGCCGGGCATCCACGTCTTTAGTGCCACGCGACAACGAAGACGTGGATGGCCGGGACAAGCCCGGCCATGACGAGAACAACAAATATCCGCCTACGCCCAACAGCCGCCCGCTGCGGCGCCCGCCGCGCCTACGACTTCTTCGCGTTGGCGAACGGATTGGTGGTCGCCGCGCCCTTGCCCTGCGACAGCTTGTAGGCGGAGCCACTGCTCTTGGGCGTGTTCTTGTCGGCCTTCGGCTTCTTCGCCTCGCGGTTGCTCTTCGCTTGACCCTTGGCCATGGTGTCCTCCGTTGGCGCGCGGGCCGCGGTCGCAAGCCCCGGACGTGGTCCGAAGCCGTGCCGGCATCGCGATCGACTGTTGCGCGCGTGATTCGATTGTCCGGTCCGGCCGGCCGGTGCAATCCTAACAGGTTGCCGGAACATTCCATAGGGAATCCGCCACCGGAGGCGACCCGCCGCTACAGCCCCTTGATGTAGCCGGCGTCGATCAGCAGGCGGTTGAAGCGCCGCGCCTCGGCGCCGTCGCGGCAGCCGTAGAAGGCGCCGGCGCAGCGCAGCATGATCGCCTTCTGCTCCGCGAAGCTGGCGTCGAGCGGCAGCCCCGCCGCCTCCTGGACCACCAGCGGCAGATAGGCGCCGTCGATCGTATCCATCGCGGTCGCGCTCGCCACCGGCGCGAAGTTGACCGCGTCGAGCGCGTAATAGGTGGCGTAGTAGCGCGGGTCGTAGTGCATCAGCCGCTCGCCGATGTCGGCCTCGCTCAGCCCCGGCCCCAGCAGCTGCGGCGAGAATTCCGGCTGGTGGTCGCCGTAGCGCACGATCAGGAACGGTTCGCCGGGAAAGCGCGCCTTCAGCTGCGCGAGGAAGCCGCGGTAGTCCTGCGCGCTCATCGCCTGGCGCCGCAGGTATTCGTCGACGTCCGGGCTTGCGTTGCCGGGCGCGCGCCACTGCGGCATCAGATCGGGCCGGAAGCGAAACCCCCAGGGAAAATGATTGGCGGCGAGATAGACGAACATGAAGACCGGCTGCGCCGCCTTGCGGCCGCCGAGCAGCGCGGTCGCCTTGTCGTAGAAGAAGCTGTCGGGCTCGACGCCCTTCGCCCCCAGGGCGCCAGCGTCGTAGAACTCCTCGACCCCGGTGGTGGTCTGGAACGCCTGCGCGCTCATGAAGCCGCTATAGGCCGGATACAGCGAGACGGTGGCGTAGCCGCAGCGGCGCAGCGCCAGCGGCAACCCGCGCGTCACCCGGTTGGCGGCGATGCGGGTGACGAAATAGGCGAACGGACCGAACGAGCGCGACGACAGCCCCGCCAGCACGTTGTATTCGGTGAACCAGCTCGGCCCGCCATTGCTCTCGGCGAGAAACCTGCGCGCCTTGCCGTCGAACGACAGGAAATGGGCGCCGTAGCCTTCCGGCACCTTCACGCCCGGCGCGGCGCGCAGGTCGAAACTGGACTCGTCGTGGATCAGGATGATGTTCGGGCGCCGGCCGGCGGGATGGCAGGCGTCGACCAGCGGCAGCTTCAGCGGCGGCGTCGCCACCGCGTCGGACTCCATGAATCCGTATTTGATGAAATCCGACACCGCGGTGACGCCGGAGCGGGCGAATTTCGAGACGTAGCCGTCGTCGTAATAGCCACGCCAGGCTTCGTCCGGCCAGGTCCTGGCCGACGCCACCAGCGCGGCGAGGCAGCCCAGCGCCAGCGCCAGCGCCGGCAGCCGGCGGATCCGGAACGGATCGAGCCACCACAGCGCGTACATCAGCGGCAGCAGCGCCACGGCGGCCCCGATCGCCGACCAGCGCAGGTTCGGAAAGATCGTGAACAGGAAGGCGACGGTGTCGCGATCGATCACCATGAGGTCGACGAAATTCGCGGTCATCTGCACGACGTCGTGCTTGAGCCGCGACATCAGGATCAGGATCACCACCAGGGTGAGCGACAGCGCGCCCGACAGCGCCGGCCGGCGCAGTGCGGCGATAAAGACGAAATTGACGAGCCCCCAGCACATCGCGAAGCCGAACCGCGACATCGTGTCGGTCTCGGTGTGCAGCATCACGGCGCAGGCGGCGAGATGGGGGGCTGCGACCGCGAGCCAGCGCCAGGTCGAGACGCCGCCGCGGGCGGCGGGCGCCGCGGGCGGCCCATCGGGCAGACCCGGCGTGGGCAACCCCGGACGGGGCAGGTCCGGGTTCGGCGGTGGCGCCATGGCGGCGGTGTCGGGTCCGGCGGGGTGAGGGACCCGAAGCTGGCGGCGGCCAGGGGGTGCACGGCAGGTCCGGCACCAACCGTGTCACGGAACCGTAATCGAACCGTCACACTTCGGCAACCGATCGCGGCGGGTCGCCCGCCGTTTAACCGCCGGACTCCGCGGTGCGCTACGCCTTGCGCTTGCCCTTTCCCTTTCCCTTGGCGCCGGGGAGCGCCGGATCGGACCGGGCGATACGGTCAATGAACAGATCGAGCACCGCGTCCGCCAGCGTTTCACTCTCGGCCTCGGCGATGCCCCAGCGCGGAAAATGGCCGTCGGTCTTCATCCGCGCATAGCCGTAGACCAGGGCGCGTCCCGCGATCTGCAGCAGGCGCACTTCGCTCTCGCGCAGCAGGCCTTGCGCCGCCGCCTCGTGCAGCAGCCGGCCGGAAAGCTCGATGATCTCGGCATTGTCGGCGCGCAGCGTCGCGGAGGCCGCGCTCGGCGCCTCGTAGTCGAACAGCCGGCCGTCGGAAATCACCGCGAAATGCGCCGGGTTGTGCAGGGCCCAGCGCAGGTAGGCGCGCCCCAGCGCGCGAAACCGCTCCAGCGGCGCCGTCGCCGGCACGCCGGCGAGCGCGTCGACGATCGCCTGCCGAAACCGCCGCTGCGCCTCCTGCGCGACCGCGGCCAGCAGCGCCTCGCGGCTGGGAAAATGCCTGAACGGCGCCCCCGGCGACACCCCGGCGCGGCGCGCCGCCTCGCGCACGCTCACGGTCTCGGCGCCGCCCTCGCTGACGAGATCGAACGCAGCTGCGACCAGCGCGCGCCGCAGGTCGCCGTGGTGGTAGGGCCTGGCGGCGGCCGCGCGGGCGGGCTTGCGCGGCGCGCGCGGCACTGGCGCGGCGGACTTGGACGGGCGGCGGCGGGGGGCTCTGGCCATGGCCGCTTCATAGCATCACCCCATCGTGAATGTAATCGCTGCATACAAGGCGTTGACAGGTTCCCGGCGGCGCGATGTAACTGGTGATTACATTCAACCCGGGAGCCCGCCATGGCCGTATCCGCCGACCGTTCGCCCCACGCCGCCCCCGCCCGCCTGCTCGAGGGCTACCCGCTCGCCGCCGCCGTCACGGTGCTGGTCGCCGCGCTGTCGCTGTGGCTTGCCGGCATGCGCGGCTTCGAGGTCGAGGGCGTGCGCCTCGCGGTGCGCTTCACGGCGCGCGCGTCGCTCGTGCTGTTCTGCCTCGCCTTCAGCGCGGCGGCGCTGGCGCGGCTGTGGCCGTCGGCGCCGACCCGCTGGCTGCGGCGCAACCGCCGCTATGTGGGCCTCGGCTTCGCCGGCTCGCATGCGGTGCACGCGGTGGCCATCGTGCTGTTCGCCGTGATGGCCCCGCTCGACTTCCGCGCCGCCACCTCGCCGGCGTCATTCATCTTCGGCGGCATCGGCTACGCCTTCATCGCCGCGATGGCGGCCACCTCGTTCGACCGCACCGCCGCGCTGATCGGCCCGCGGGCGTGGCGGGTGCTGCACACCACCGGCATCTACTATCTGTGGCTGCAGTTCATGGTCAGCTTCGGCATGCGGATTCCGCTGATGCCGAACTATGTCTGGTTTCTGTTGCCGCTGGTCGTGGTGATGGCGTTGCGCGCGGTTGCGGCGCTGCGCGGCCGTCGCGCCCGGGCGGCGGCCTGACCTCCCCGCGTCGCGCGGTCTCAAGCCGAGACGGTGACCGCCTGCTGTTACTCAAGCAAGAGCTCAGACCGCGGGCGCTATCAGACCAACCCTCATGTCTCTGGCAACGTAGACGCAGGTGTCGTCGGCGTGCACGCGGCCGTCGGCAATTCCAAGAACCAGCCTGCCGCGCCTCACCTGGCGCATATCGACCTCATAGCGCACGCGGCTGATTTCCGGGGTGATATGCCCTCTGAACTTCACCTCGCCGACGCCGAGGGCGCGGCCTTTGCCCGGCGAACCCGACCAGCCAAGCCAATAGCCGATCATTTGCCACATGGCGTCCAGACCCAGACATCCCGGCATCACCGGGTCGCCGGGAAAGTGGCAATCAAAGAACCAGAGGCCCGGCGTGATGTCCAACTCGCCGATGACATGGCCCTTGCCGAATTCGCCGCCGTCAATGCTGATCTCGGTGATGCGGTCCATCATCAGCATGGGTGGCGCCGGCAGCTGTGCATTGCCCGGGCCGAAATAGCCCCCTTCGCTCGATTTGAGCAGATCTTCCTTTGTGTAGGACGATTGCGGCGTGTGAAAATCGTGTGGGTTGGGCAAGACGAGGCCTTTGCTGATGGGCGGTCCTAGATGTCGTTCGTCGGTTTCCCTGGATCAGGTCGATGTTCGCTCAATCGAGTACACGCCCTAGCTAGCCGCAAGCATCTGGCGAAACGCCGCCGCGTTCCAGTAGCCCTCTGCCCGGACGATCTGGCCCAGCGCATCCACCTGCAGCACGTCGATGCCCTCGGCCTCGACCGTGCGCCCCGCCTTGCCGCGCGCGGTCATGGCCCAGTGCGCGGCGATGCTGCTGCCGCTCGGCAGCGCCGCCAGCACCTTGATCTCCACGTGAGACGCCAGGGCCGCGACGCCGGAAGCGAACAGCCCCGCCACCCCGTCCCGCCCATGGCGGACGGGACTGCCGACGGGATCCTCGATCTCGCCGTCCTCGGCGAAGACCGAGGCGATGCGCTCAGGGTCGCGCGCGGCGATCGCCGCGAAATAGGCGTCCAGGGTATTCCTCAGCACGTCGACGCTGGGCGTCGTCTCGCCTGGCATGTTCCCGAATCCTTTTTCCCGCGTAGCGCTATCCACGCGGCAGCGGCGCGATCCCCAGCCGCCTGGCGACCATGCGATCGGTCACACGCTTGGGCAGGTATTTCAGCATCATCACCTGCCCCGGGGTGGGCGAGATGGTGTAGCGCACCTTCGGCCGCGGCAGGGTGAGCGCGTCGCGGACCAGCGCGCCCACCTGCTCCACCGGCAGCGCGACCTTCTGCAGCCCCGCCATCACCTCCGCGAGCCGCTGCAACACCGGCGCGAACGGCGAGTTGGCGTAGCGCGAAACGTCCACCGACTCGGCCTTGTCCCAGATCGGCGTCTTGATCGCGCCGGGGCCTATGATGATGACGTCGATGCCGAACAGCATCAGTTCGCGGCGCAGGCTCTCCGAGAACCCCTCAATGGCGAACTTGGAGGCGCAGTAGGGCGACGTCATCGGGTTGCCGTTCTGGCCGGCGACCGAACTGATCATCACGATGCGCCCCGGCGCGCCCTTCAGCTCGCGGTCGACCCCGAGCAGCGGCGCGAACGCCTGCGTCACGATCACCGGCCCGATGACGTTGACGTCCAGCTGGCGGCGGAAGTCGGCGATCGGCAATTCCAGCGCCGGCCCCGCGACCGCGATGCCGGCATTGTTGACGAGCCCGGCCAGCGTCTCGCCGTTGAGCGCCGCGCGCACGGCCTTCGCCGCCGCGGCGACCGCGGCCTCGTCGGTGACGTCGAAGATCAGCGGCACGAAATTGCCGCCGAATTCCCTGGCGAGGCGGTCGGCATCGGCCTCTTTGCGCACGCTGCCGAACACGCGAAAGCCATGATCGAGCAGCGCCTTGGCGCTGGCCCAGCCGATGCCGGTGGACGTTCCGGTGACGACGACGGATCGCATGAGAGGGGTCCTTCGCTGAAAATCTGCCGGGGAAATATGTGAAGCCAATCGCCGGCGACAAGTGTCCCACGGTGCGCGGGCGAAGGCTAGCGGGCCGCGGCGGCCTGACGCGGGGGCCGAAAAAGCCCGGCGCCCGGCCGGGTTTCATTCTATGATCACTATCATGGACGATGATATCGCACGTCGTGTCTACAACGACCCGCTGGCGCGCTGGTTCGTCACCGAGGCCTATCGGATCACCGATACCGCCGCGCTGATCGCCGCCACCGGCGAAGAGATCGCGCGCGCCGGCATCCCGCTGTGGCGGCTGGCCTATTTCCAGTTCACCCTGCATCCGGAGCTGGCCGGCAAATCCTATACCTGGCGCCGCGGCTCAGGGGTCGAGCTCGGCTCCGCGCCGCACGGCCTGATGCAGCAACAGCGGTTTCGCGACAGCCCGATGCTGCCGGTGTTCGAACAGCACAGGAGCGTGCGCTATCGGCTCGAACGGGGCGACCTGCAGGGGCCAGTGCTGCACGAGCTGAAGCGCGACGGCGCCACCGACTATGTCGCCCTGCCGCTGATCTTCTCCACCGGCCATGTCGACGGGCTGAGCGTCGTCTCGGACGCGCCGGGCGGATTCTCGCGCGGCGACCTCGACCGGATGTATCTGCTGCAATTCGCCTTCGCCCGCCTGGTCGAGACCCATTCGCTGCGCGACACCGCGACCTACCTGCTCGACGCCTATGTCGGGCGCGCGGCCGGCGAGCGCATCCTCGCCGGCGACGTCAAGCGCGGCGGCGGCGAGACCATCGAGGCCGTGATCTGGTATTGCGACCTGCGCGGCTTCACCAGCCTGTCCGACCAGTTGCCGCGCGACACCGTGATCGCGCTCCTGAACGACTATTTCGGCGCGGTGGGCGCGGTGGTGACCGCCGCCGGCGGCGAAATCCTGAAGTTCATCGGCGACGCCATGCTGGCGATCTTTCCGGTGGCCGCGGCGGCGGAGCGCCCGGAGGTGGTGACGCGGGCGGCGCGCGCGGCGATGGCGGCGCGCGCGGCGGTGGACGAACGCAACCGGCAGCGGCGGGAGGCCGGCGAGCCGATGATCCGGTTCGGGCTGGCGCTGCACCTCGGCGAGGTGATGTTCGGCAACATCGGCGCCAGCGCGCGGCTCGACTTCACCGTGATCGGCCCCGCGGTCAACCACGCCGCCCGGCTCGAGAGCCTCAGCGCCGCCTTCGACCGCCCGGTGGTGGTGTCGGCGGCGATCGCCGCGTTCCTGCCGGACGACGCCTTCACGCCGCTCGGCGCCCATCCGCTGAAGGGCATCGCCGAGCCGCAGCCGGTGTTCGGGCTCGATAGCGCCTGATCCTGACCCGAGCGGCGCCAGCGCCGGCGCGCAAGTCAGGTGCTTGATCCTTCGCCTCCATCGCATACAGTCGGGCTGGTCATGGAGGGGGGGCTTCCGATGAAACAATGGAAATCACTACCGATTGCCGTATCGATGGTGCTGGCGCTGACGCTGGCCGCGAAATCCGCATCGACGGCGCAGGATTCCCCGAACGCGAACGACGGCATCAGCGCCAGGCTGATCGCCGGGGAATTGCAGGCCCTGGGCTATCCCGCCACGATCGACAAGGACGGCGGCGGAGACCCGCTGGTCACGACCACGGTCGACGGCTTCAGATGGTCGATCGTGTTCTACGACTGCGGCACCGGTGCGCTCGAACAGCGCAACTGCGACAGCATCCAGTTCTATACGGGCTATTCGGTGCCGAACGGCTTTCCGGTGGCGACGACCAACAAGTGGGACACGGAAAAGCGCTACGCCAGGGCCTACACCTATGTGCAGCGCGACAAGACCACCAACGCGCGGATCGAGATCGATGTCCTGATCGCCGGCACGGGTGCGGATCCGGCGAAGACGTTTCGCGCCTATTTCACCAAGATGAAGAATTCCGCGGAAGGATTCCGCACGCTGATCGGCTGCTCGGCGCATTGCACCCAGACCCGGTCCGACGGCGTCGCCAACTGATATTGACGGAATTCCGGCATCGCGCAGCGCCCGGCGCCACGGATTGGCGCGGCTGCGTCCGAAACGCCGACCGCCTTCACAGCCGGCCGTGCCCGTGAACGAAGCGCGCTGGTGGCTCGATTTGCGTGCTTGCCCGGCTTCGCCGCGCTCGCTTACAGTTTGAGTATTTCAAGCTGTTGGTGGGGGGCTTCCAATGAAGCGATGGATTACGCGATCGATTGCCGCGGTCTCGATGCTGGTTGCAACGCATTCGGTATCGATGGCTCAAGATTCGTCAAAGGCAGGCAATGGCATCAGCGCCGGGCTGATCGCCAGTGAATTGCGGGCGATGGGCTACACCGCCAGGGTCGACAAGGACGAGAGCGGCGACCCGCGGGTCAACACCAAGGTCGACGGCTTCGAGTGGCAGGTCTATTTCTACGACTGCGGCACCGGCGAACCCGAGCAGCGCAACTGCGACAGCTTCCAGTTTTATTCGGGCTACAACGTACGCAACGGGTTTCCGCTGGACACGATCAACAAGTGGAACACCGAAAAGCGCTACGCCAAGGCCTACACCTATGTGCAGCGCGACAAGACCAACAATGCGCGGATCGAGATCGACGTCCGGATCGCCGACACGGGCGCGGACCCCGCCAGGGCGTTTCGCGCCTATTTCACCAAGATGAAGAGTGCCGCGGAAGGCTTCCGCAAGGCCATCGGCTTCTCGCAGTGAGGCCGTCGGGGACAGTCTTCGGGCGGGCTTCAGTTCAATGAAAAACGGGACCGCGCTGCGCGCGGTCCCGTGATGGTGTCAGAAGGGGCCCGGCAGGTCGCCGGGCATGAGCCTCAGTTCTTCGACTTGTCGACCAGCGCGCCTTTCTTGATCCACGGCATCATGTCGCGGAGCTTGGCGCCGACTTCCTCGATCTGGTGCTTGGCGAGCTTGGCGCGGGTCGCCTTGAACGAGGTCTGGTTGACCTTGTTCTCCAGCATCCAGTTGCGGGTGAAGATGCCGTTCTGGATGTCGGCGAGCACGCGCTTCATCTCCGCCTTGGTCTCCGGCGTGACGATGCGCGGGCCGGTGACGTATTCGCCGTATTCGGCGGTGTTGGAGATCGAATAGTTCATGTTGGCGATGCCGCCTTCATAGATCAGGTCGACGATCAGCTTCACCTCGTGCAGGCACTCGAAATAGGCCATTTCCGGGGCGTAGCCGGCTTCCACCAGCGTCTCGAAGCCGCCCTTGATCAGCTCGACCAGGCCGCCGCACAGCACCACCTGCTCGCCGAACAGGTCGGTCTCGCATTCCTCGCGGAACGAGGTCTCGATGATGCCGGCGCGGCCGCCGCCGATGGCGGAGGCATAGGACAGGCCGAGGTCGTGGGCGTTGCCGGAGGCGTCCTTGTGGATCGCGATCAGGCAGGGCACGCCGCCGCCGCGCTGGTATTCCGAGCGCACGGTGTGGCCGGGGCCCTTCGGCGCCACCATCAGCACGTCGAGATCGGCGCGCGGCTCGATCAGGTTGAAATGCACGTTGAGGCCGTGGGCGAACAACAGCGCCGCGCCGTTCTTCATGTTGCCGTGCAGGTGCTCGTTGTAGATGTCGGCCTGCAGCTCGTCCGGCGTCAGCATCATGATGACGTCGGCCCACTTGGCGGCTTCCGCCACCTCGAGCACCTTGAAGCCGGCGGCCTCGGCTTTCTTGGCCGACGCCGAGCCCTTGCGCAGCGCGATCGCGACATCCTTGACGCCGGAATCCTTGAGGTTGAGCGCATGGGCGTGACCCTGGCTGCCGTAGCCGACCACGGCGACCTTCTTGCCCTTGATCAGGTTGATGTCCGCGTCGCGGTCGTAATACACACGCATGGTCGTTCCTCTTCGTCTGCCGGGCGCGATTGCCCGTATCACCATGATTGGGATGGGTCAGGCCTCAAATCGGTCGGGCCCGGTCGAATTGCCGCCGTTGTGTAGGGCGGTCGGGGCGTCGAGACAAGCCCGAAACCCCGCCAAGCCCTTCCAGATAGGTCGATTCTGCATGACTAATGCCCGCTTTTCCGGCCGTCCGCGCATGCCCCGGCCGGCACCGGATACGGCGAGGCCCGCGGCAGAGCGGCCGTAAACGGTTCCGGCACCAGCCGGCCCCGGCCTTGGGGCGCGGGTTGCTCGCACCAGATCATGCGCCCTCCACGTCGATCGCCACCCGCGCCGTGCGCGGCCGCCCCAGCAGCACCGAGAGCGCGACGCCGGCCACCAGCGCCACCATGCCGGCGAGCCGCAGCGGCGCGAAGCGCTCGCCGAACATCGCCGCGCCGGCGATGCTCGCCACCACCGGCACCAACAGCGCGAACGGCACCACCTCGGCGGCGGCGTAGCGCTGCAGCAGATGGCCCCAGGCCCAATAGGCAAACGTGGTCGCGACCACGCCCAGCAACAGCGCCGCGCCCCAGCCGGTCGGGCTCAGCGCGGCAAGGTCGCGCAGGGTCGGGCCAATGCCGTCGCTCGCCATTGCCGCGAGCAGCAGCGGCAGCGGCACTACCAGGCTCATCCAGGCCATAAGGTCGAACATCTGCACGCCGGCGGCGCGGCGCAGCAGCAGGTTGCCGATGGCGAAAGACACCGGCGAGATCATCGTCAGCGCGAAGGTCGTGGCGGAAAATTCGCCGCCCAGGGTCGCGCAGATCATCAAAAGCCCGCTCACCGACACCGCCATGCCGAAGAGCTGGATCCGGCCCGGCAGCTCGCGAAACAGCATCGCGGCGAAGCCGATGGTGAACAGCACCTGGCCCTGCACGATCACGGAGGTGAGCCCGGCCGGCACGCCGTGGGCGAGGCCGTAGAACTGGGCGGCGAACTGGCCAACGAACAGCGTCGCGCTCAGGCCGATCAACAGCGGCCACGACAGCGGCGGCCGCCGCACCACCAGGCACGGCAACGCCGCGAACGCGAAGCGCAGCGCCGTCAGCACCAGCGGCGACACCTCGCGCAGCGCCAGCTTGCTGGCGATGAAGGCAAGCCCCCACACCACCGCGACGGCGGCGGCCAGCAGTCCATCGCGCACCGTCATGCCGTCACGACCATCGGCCCGCTCACATGCTGGCCGGGCCGCGCGAGATCGCGGCGACCCCGGTGCGCGCCACCTCGACCAGCCCGAGCGGCTTCATCAGGTCGATGAACTGGTCGATCTTGGCGGTCGCGCCGGTGATCTCGAACACGAAGCTCTCGGTCGAGGCGTCGAGCACGCGGGCGCGAAACGCTTCCGCCATTCGCAGCGCCTCGACCCGCGGCTCGCCGGTGCCGCGCACCTTGACCATGGCGAGCTCGCGCTCGATGCCGTTGCCGGCCAGCGTCATGTCGATGACGGTGTAGACCGGGACCATGCGGTCGAGCTGATGCTTGATCTGCTGGATCACCTGCGGCGTGCCGGTGGTGACGATGGTGATGCGCGAGACGTGCTTGGCGTGCTCGGTCTCCGACACCGTCAGGCTCTCGATGTTGTAGCCGCGGCCGGAGAACAGGCCGATGACGCGCGCCAGCACGCCGGGCTCGTTGGCGACCAGCACCGACAGCGTGTGGCTTTCGTTGGGGTCCTTGCGGTCGTCGAGAAAATAGGCGGAGGCGTGCTGGGTCATGGTTCGGATTCTCACGATGGGGCGACTATTTTCCTTCGTCATGGCCGGGCTTGTCCCGACCATCCACGTCTTTCTTGCGGCACGTCAGTGAAGGCGTGGATTCCCGCAACAAGTGCGGGCATGACGACTCACCATTCGAGGCAACGCGCGTTCACGCGCCCCTCACACCAGCGCCTTGCCGCCGGCGAAGGCCTTCGCGGTGGCCTCGTCGTTGGCCTCTTCCGGCAGCAGCATCTCGTTGTGCGCCTTGCCCGAGGGAATCATCGGGAAGCAGTTCTCCAGCGCCGCGACGCGGCAGTCGAACAGCACCGGGCGCTTGACGCGGATCATCTCGTCGATGGCGCCGTCGAGGTCGGCGGGCTTGATCACCTGCATCCCGACGCAGCCGAAGGCGTCCGCGAGCTTGACGAAATCCGGCAGCGCCTCGGAATAGGAATGCGACAGCCGGTTGCCGTGCAACAGCTGCTGCCACTGCCGCACCATGCCCATGTACTGGTTGTTGAGGATGAAGATCTTGATCGGCAATTCGTACTGCATCGCCGTCGACATCTCCTGCATCGTCATCTGCACCGAGGCATCGCCGGCGATGTCGATCACCAGGCTGTCGGGGTGCGCGACCTGGACGCCGAGCGCCGCCGGCAGGCCGTAGCCCATGGTGCCGAGGCCGCCCGAGGTCATCCAGCGGTGCGGGGCCTCGAAGCCGAAGAACTGCGCCGCCCACATCTGGTGCTGGCCCACCTCGGTGGTGATGAAGGTGTCGCGGCCCCTGGTCTTCTCGAACAGGCGCTGGATCGCGTATTGCGGCAGGATGATATCGTCGTTCTTGCGGTAGGCGAGCGAGTTGCGCGCCCGCCACGCCGCGATCTGCTGCCACCACGGCTTGACGTCCGGCGCCCTGGCTTCCGCCCTGAACACCTGCAGCAGGTCGCCGAGCACGTTGGCGACGTCGCCGATGATCGGCACGTCGACGCGGATGTTCTTGTTGATCGACGAGGGGTCGATGTCGATATGGATCTTCTTGGAGCCCGGCGAGAACGCGTCGGTGCGCCCGGTGATGCGGTCGTCGAAGCGCGCGCCGATGCACAGCATGACGTCGCAATCGTGCATCGTCATGTTGGCCTCGTAGGTGCCGTGCATGCCGAGCATGCCGAGCCAGTTCTTGCCCGACGCCGGATAGGCCCCGAGCCCCATCAGCGTCGAGGTGATGGGAAAGCCGGTCACCTCGACCAGCTCGCGCAACAGCTTCGAGGCCTCCGGCCCGGAATTGATCACGCCGCCGCCGGTGTAGATCACCGGCCGCCTGGCGGAAGCCAGCAGCGCCACCGCCTTGCGGATCTGGCCGGCGTCGCCCTTGGTGCGCGGCCGGTAGGAGGCATGAACGTCGGATTTGCGCGGCGGCGTGTAGATGCCGGTGGCGAACTGCACGTCCTTGGGCACGTCGACCACCACCGGCCCCGGCCGGCCGGTGGTGGCGACATAGAACGCCTCGTGCAGCACGCGCGGCAGATCCTCGATGTTGCGCACCAGCCAGTTGTGCTTGGTGCAGGGCCGGGTGATGCCCACGGTGTCGCATTCCTGGAACGCGTCGTTGCCGATCAGGTGGGTCGGCACCTGCCCGGTGATGCAGACCAGCGGGATCGAATCCATCAGCGCGTCGGTCAGCGGCGTCACCATGTTGGTGGCGCCGGGACCCGACGTCACCAGCACCACGCCGGGCTTGCCGGTGGAGCGGGCATAGCCCTCGGCGGCGTGGCCGGCGCCCTGCTCGTGGCGCACCAGGATGTGCTCGACCTCGCTCTGCTGGAAGATCTCGTCATAGATCGGAAGCACGGCGCCGCCCGGATAGCCGAAGAGGTGCTTGACCCCGTGATCGATCAGCGCGCGGACGATCATCGCGGCGCCGGTCATCTGGTTGGGGTTGTGGCTGGTCTGCTCGCTCATGGGTCGCTCCGCATCGGCTCGTCGTCAAAGAGGTCAGTCGCGTTCGGGTAATAAAAAAGGGGCCCGAGAGAGGCCCCACACACCGCCAGGATCGCAGGTGGCCTCAGCCACCCCCCGCGGCGTGCGTGGGGACGAGAAGTACGACAAGTTTGGTAATAATATTGCGCATTCTTCGTCCGGATTTCCTAAAGGTTGCGCGGGTTATACCCTCGACCAAACCAAAGTCAACCCGGTCCAGGCCAAATCGCGCGACTTTCAACCTATCGCGGTTCGGCGCATTCGGCGAGAGCGAAAGTTGGGAGGCGAGGCATGCGGAACCGGCCGAGCCGTCAAGCCATCGCGCATCTCCAGAAAACCGGCCTCACTCGCTAGCCGAGGCCGCGGCCGGCAAGCGCCTGTTCAAGCCACGCCGTCGCCTCTTCCGGCGCCACCCAGTGGAATTCCCCGAGCTGATGCCGAAACCAGGTGAACTGCCGCTTGGCGTAGTGACGGGTGTCGGTCTGGCCCATGGCGATGGCTTCCTCGCGACCGATCGCGCCCGAGAGATACCGGATCAGCGCCGGCACGCCGTGCGCCTTCATGGCCGGCAGCAGCGGGTCGAGGCCGCGCGCGGCGAGCGCCGCCACCTCCTCCAGCGCGCCGTGTTCCAGCATGGCTTTGAAGCGGGCGTCGATCCGGGCGTAGAGCGCGGCGCGCTCGGGGGCGAGAAACACCGCGACGGTGTCGGCAGGCGGCAGCAGCGGCGGCAGGCCCTCGCCATGCCAGTCGGCGAGCGAGCGGCCGGTCGCCTCCACCACCTCCAGCGCGCGGGCGATGCGGACCCGGTCGCGCGGCTTCAGCCGCTCCGCCATCACCGGATCGCGCCGCGCCAGTTCGCGATGCAGCGCCTCGGGGCCGTCGCGCTCCAGCCGCGCGCGGATGTCGTCGCGGATCTCGGGCGCGATCGGCGGCACCGCGGAGAGGCCGCGCGTCAGCGCCTTGAAATAGAGCCCGGTGCCGCCGACGAAGACCGGCACCCGGCCGGCCGCCCGCGCCTCGACCAGCGCGGCTTCGGCATCGGCGACCCACATCCCGGCGGAGTAGTTGACCGCGGCGTCGGCGTGGCCGTACAGCCGATGCGGCACGCGGGCCTCCTCCTGCGGGGTCGGCCGCGCGGTCAGCACCCGCAGGTCGCGATAGACCTGCATCGAATCGGTATTGATCACGGTGCCGCCGATACGGTCGGCCAGTTCGAGTGCCAGCGCCGACTTGCCGCTGGCGGTCGGGCCTGCGATAAGCACGGCCTTGCCGGACCGCCGCAAATTGTCAGTACTGCCGGTCTGCGTCACGTCATAAGATCCAGATCGCCAAGCCTATCCGCACCAGGTCCACCGATGACTCTCGTCGCCACGCTGATCTCCAACCCGAACGACCCTGCGCTCGACGCCACCGCGGTGGAGGCGACCTGCGCGATGCTGCCCTCGCCCGCGACGCCGGCCTGGCTGCATGACGAGGTCGCCGCGGACATCGCCTTCACCAGCGACGAGGCGCCGCTGGCGATCGCCGAACGGCTGCGCGCCGCGCGCGGCGACCGGCCGATCGCCATTGTCGTGCA